>JAIPJS010000019.1 GCA_021734025.1 Candidatus Neomarinimicrobiota bacterium | reverse complement strand
AAAACCTTTGCAGGGGTGGCCACGCGCGTCTTAGCCAAAGTCACGGCGTTTACGTTGCTCCAATACGTGAATAAATTTGTCAAAAAACGACCGCTCAATCAGGTGAAACATGCCTTGGCCTAGTTTCACACAACGGGTTTTATTAGTAAATAATTGCAATGAAAATAAGAAAATATTTTACCCTCGGATGGCTCAAATGGATGCTACTGATGCTCATTAAAACACCTCGATGAACTGCTGCGAAGCGAGCCAATCTGTAGGAACTTCATTATTAGGTTTGGATAAATTTTATGCAATTTATAAATATAGTGGCTGTGAGTTTAGCTGTCTTACTCAGCATTGGATGCGCCAAGACACCTGTCGAATCTTTGGAAGACTATTTTCACCGGACAGAGACATATCGGGTGCCTGACTCCGTGTTTTCCGGTTCTCCGATGTCCGCCGTCTTTGATAAGAGCCGGAACCTATATGTCTCCGATTTTTTCAAACGAAAAATTATCAAAATTGATAGCGGTTTTACGGATTTTCATACCATTGGCAGGCGCGGGGTAGGTCCGTACGAATATTCGACGCCGATGCATATCGGAATATGGGAAAAATACCTCTATTTTTCAGACCAAAATAACGGGCTGATTAAACGGATTCCACTTACGAAAGAAATCCCATTTCAAGCTATCAAAATTCCCGGATTGATCGGTGCGAGGCATTTTGGCATATTGGATACCATGCTATTAGCCTCTAGTAATGATCCTGGTTATTTCCTCAGAGCATATAGTCTGAGTGAAAAGCGGGAAGCCCAATCCAGGCTGCTAAAAAAGTTTCCCGGAAAAGGGAGAGTGTTTAAGGTATCCAGGCATAATATTAACGGAGGCAGTATTCTCGCTGATTCCATGAACAGTTGTTTTTATGTGAGCCCTGCAGCTCCTGGAGTTATCATCACAATAAGTGAACACCTGGAGATCACTGATGTGCTTTTGCTCAACCATTTACCGGGTTTTGAGCATACTTCAGCAGTTGAGGATGATTCGAAACTACCCCAGGTGAATATTGTGCAAAACATTGCATTATTACACGGGAAGTCGGAGTATTTCTTCTTACACGCGATCCGGTTTTCCGACCCGAAAAAAAAATATTACTATCTGATAGATAAACAGGGATCCCTGGTCAGGTATTTTGTGTCATCCGATAGGATCTACCTGTGTTCCAGCGGAAGGTATATGTATTTCTGGAACTTTACGGAATCAAATAAAAATGCGCATTATTCGTATATTGAAAAATATAGATTTGAAACCGGTATGTGATAGTGTGAAATAATCTCCATCCTTAAAAGGTTCAATAACAGAATGAGTTCATTATATTGAAAAGTCGATTGGAGGATAAATAATTTCGGAATTTCAAAGAATACATTCGTTTATGACCGCATTGGAATTCTGACTACAGGAAGAATCCTTCTTCGTTGAGGAAGATTTTTTCTTACTTTATCCGATAAAAACCAAAATATTTTAGTTGATGTAAATTTATTTAAAACAAGAGATTATTAGATATAAATAAAAAGTATAAAATCATGGCACAATCATTGTAAAAATTGTAGTAAGTTCTATAGAATGTTTGGTGGGAACCAGGGATAAGTGCTTATACCCCTTTGGTAACTCCTAAGAGGCCACAGTCGGTCTTATAGGAATTATTAACGCTAGTAACTCTCAAAAAGTAAAAGGAGAACAATCATGAAGCATATAGCGAGAGCATTATCCGGATTGTTTATTGCATTATTGTTAGTTGGGGGAACTTTAATGACCACACCTCAACCAACCGATGGTGCGATCAGGGCGTATGTTGGTAGTAGCGATAGTCATGGCAATTGCGTTGATAATCAACGCTGGGCATGTGTTGCGATATTCTTCTAAACTAATGTGATCCCATGCATAGAAAGGTCGTGTCAGGTTTGACAACCTCGCACGACCTTTCCTGTCGCTATTTTTGATAAATTTATATTCATAGAATATGGGATATATATCCATGGGAAACTTGATATTTAAATATTTCTTTGTCCTGTTGGTTTTTTTAAATCCCGTATCATCCTTTGCACAGACAGTAATTCCGCTCTCAAAGCCTAAGGCATTCAAAGGAGTAAATTTATATGGTGCACGAATTACCGGTGTTGGAGGTACAATACTTATTACCAACGGTGATAATCTTTATGCAATCGGTAAAAAAAATTCAAAGGTACGGCAGTATGATTTTTTACGTGGAATAGTAAATACATCGACGAATATTGCAACTAATTTTGGAAAAATAATAGGATTAGAACAGAGCAATAACCTACTTCTTTTCAATTCAATGGAGATCGGTATCAATCATATTTACCTAGCAGACTATAATTCAAAACGTTTGCTCAATGCCATCCATCATCCTCACATAAGGTTTTTTGAAATCACCCCTGATTCCGAAATTATCATTTCGGGCCTGCACTTTACAAAATATTATGAGTACCTGAGGAAATACGACACGAATGACTTCTCCCGGAGAAAAGAGACGGACAAAGCCTTTAACCATTTATACTCCAACTACTCCGGTTACTATCTGGCAAAATATAACACAGATCTCGAGTTAATCGATTCCACGATGTTTGTTCGAACTGATGCTGCCACTGCTGAAGCCATAGATTATCTGTCCACCTACGTTAGCCCTCCTATTGAAATTTTCGACAACCAGATACTCACCATAAATCCAATTGAAAATAATCGGATAGAATTTTATACCAGTCAATTTGAAAAAGTAAAAACACTGGAAGTCGATTTTCCTGAGTTTAAAGGCTTTCCCCGGCATCTGACCGAAGATAAAGTGAACCGTATGTTTAATATCCCGGGTTCGTTCTCATACTGGCAGGGCGTTATTGCTTTCGGGGATACCATAATAGCCGTTTTTTCACATTTTAAAGAGAAGAAACAGTGCCAGTATTCTATGTTTCTATCCAATGGAAAAAAACTCGCTGATGGGATAGTTCCCGGAGAAATTATACGATTGGATTCGCAACTATACCTGTTAAACTCGTCAACAGTTCAACGACCGGTTTTGAAGGATATAACGAATTTTTACCTGGTTCCGATCAGTGTGAGTGAGTTAGTTGAAGGCGCTGTTACCAAAGATTACGTCCGGAGATTAATCAATGGGTAACTATATAAGGATTGTATTATCGATTGTAATAATAGCAGGCGTGTCCACCAGGTGCTTTGCTGACGATATGATACAGAAGGTTCGTGAGATCAACCATGAGCGATTCTATCGGTTGAAAGAAATAACATCTGATGGTTCAAAGACATTCGTGTTAGATGAAGGTAATCTTAAAGTATTTGTTATTTCAGAAAATGGAGAGCTCATCACATCATTCGGCCGCCAGGGCAAAGGGCCCGGCGAATTTGTCGAACCGGTCGACATCGTACTCCACAATGATACACTTGCGGTACTTGAGCATTCAGGATTAAAGGTTGTCCAGTTTGACACCGCGGGTACCTTCCTGAACGAATTCAGTGTAAAGCAGATGTTGCCGTTTTCCTTCAACTATTCTGACGGTGAATATCAAGTGGTTACCCTGACACATAATGATGGTTATCTCCAGAGGTATTCAGTATCCGGTCAATTAATCAAGTCTAATGTGGTTGATGGGAGTGCATCAGAACCACTCTCTGACAAAGCCCCACAACAAATGCAAATATTCAGTAAAATGAATTTTTGGACGAACAGTAATTACGATTATTATGCTGGGTATTTTTACAAACCGGTTATTGAAAAGTACAACTCAAATTTCAGGAATGTAGAAACAGCAACTCTCAAATTGGATCTCCCGGAACCTAGCGTGGAACTGCGCGGAAATGCTGCATTTATTCGGGGAGAACCCATTGTGTACGACATTCAGTATTTTAATGGGGCACTTTATGCTTTATGGTGGAACCGAAATTTACAGCAGATCGAATGCAACGGCTTTGCCACTTTATCCAAATATTCGGCTGATTTGATTCTTGAGGAAAAATCGGTATTACCGGATTGCCTCCTCGGATTTCACATCAATAACGGTTTTTTATACGGGATTTGTAATGAACCCGTACCCAAAGTGGTGATCTATGCGCTCGAATAATGCAATCTCTCTGCATTGGATTCGGGGACAGGCCATCGCGCTGATTCCGTACGTAATATCTGCATTTTTTCTTTTGACGCTCATCCTGAAAGCCAGAAGCGGGTTCGTTGTCCCCGTGGGATGGGTGCTGCTGCTCGGAGAAAAGTGGCTCCCGGCTATAACGGCAGTGTACTGGGGGAGTATCGTCGGGGAAATTGGAATAATCATAGGCGTTTGGATACACCCGTACCGCAAAATTATCGCAGGGATCGGCCTGGGATTTACTACCGGCGGAATATTTATCAGCATCCTCGTTCTGGGCGGGTTGCTCAATGACTGTGGCTGTGGCCTCCCCGGTGAAGCCATCACGGTCTTGATTCAAAAAGCGATAATACTGCTCTGCTTTTTCGTCCTGTTCAAACAACCCTATGATATTTCAGAGGATAACTGACAACCCGGCTTCTCCGGCTGCCAATTCGATGGGACGGAATCAGTGTTCAATAGTCCGGATTATCCAATCTTCCCGGAGGAAGAAAAGGCCCCGACCTTGTGTAATCAATCCCTGGAAATTTCCAAAGATTTAGAGGTAGTATATTCCCGGGGAGCAGACCAAAGCAGGAACCCCGGCTGTAAATCCGGGGGGCTCCATGCATATAAGTAAAAAATTGGGGTAAAATATTTTGAAAAATGAAACGTTGCTGAGGATATACTCGCTATTAATATGTGTGCTGCTGTTGCTGGCACAAAATGGGAAAATACTCCTAAAGTCAAGTTTAAACCACAATACGGTTCGGTGCGAAATTCTTCAACCACATGCCGGCGAATTTGTTCGCTGAAGTATCGCTTGCGATTGAGTTTGCGTTTGTCCATAAGGGAGCCTCTTGGTGTGGTCAAGCCATACTAGGGACAGACAGCCGTCTCCTGTTATCGATCACGATAACGGGATGTATGCAAATCGGGATGATGGTATCAAAAATGATTACGCAGTCAACTGCCGACCTCAGCAACGTCTCATTACAGGTGCGATTCATTCGAAACCTGTATCCACCGGAAACCGGAACGACAGAATCCGGATTCCTTGAAGGCGAATGGCGGGAAGGCCGAAATATCATTGGAGTGAATGTTTTTAAACGATCCGGTATAGGGATGTATAAACTGGATGCTACCATGACAGCAAATGGCGATACACTGCCGTATTACTCAGGTGGAGCAAACGGACGCTTTTTGGACAAAGATGAGGTGGTTCCCCAGCACCTTGTAATTGAGACTACGAGCGGTCAGCGGGCTGAATTTGACGTGGAACCCATCGAAGAGGTGAATATCAAGTCCGTCAATGGCGGTTCGGGTGTCGTAGATCTGGGCGACGATCTTGTGCTGGAGTTTGATGTACCGGCCGGCGTCGAAAACCGCAATATGCAAGTTAGCCTTCTGATGGATGTTATGGGCGTACGTGATTGGGTGGATATTGTCCAGTTCAGGGAGAAGGAACGGGTTGTAATTCCGGCGAGCGCGTTTCGTCACCTTCCGGGGCTCTCTCCCATATCCGGCGAGTCGTATCTGCGGGTGGAACGGTACAAAGTCTCCCCGGCAATTCATAATGCCGGCGTCGGGGCAGCCCAGGTGCTGTCGCTTTCATGGGACGCAGTGCCAGTGGAGGTAGCCGGTAAACGGGATGCCGTCTACGGTATCTCAGTCTCAGATGAAATGACAAGCGAGAAGGGCACTATGGAATTTGATATCACCAAACCCAATGCGTTCCTTGGGAAGCCGCTTTCCAGCGGGAAAAAATTTGCCCTGACATCGCTCTCGGTCCGGGCAACCAAACTGAAACAGAGCCGGACAAAAACCTCATCCTCCAGCAGTTATTACGGCAGTTATAAGGTGACCACCACGACGACAACGACCAAAACCCGAAAATTCCCGACACTCCCGGACGAGTTCTGGGAAGGGTTAGTTGACGATATGTATGATGACGTGGTACAAACCTTCCAGGATAATTACAACATCGAACTCATCCCGGTGGAACAGGTGACCGCCACGCCATCCTATCAGGAACTAGAGACAATCGACGACGGTGTGACCGAGGTGGAAGTCAGCAAGAGCTATAAAAACACGAAGAATCTAATCCCCACGACACTGGGTGCGATCATCGGATCGGTTTCGTCGACTTTTGCTTCCGATCGTGTGGATGCCCGGCTCATCGAGGAACTGGATGTGGATGGTCTGATTGCGGTTACGCTGGACCTGGAAATGCCGTGGGAGTCATTTTCGTTGTCGCCCCGGCTCAGTTTCCGCGTCTCCGGACCGCCGAACGGTTATAAACTGGGGCCGACTATTTATGCCCAGGGAGTTGTCTGGGGCAATGGAGTGGAATTAGATAGCGCCAAGGCCGAAGCCACCGATCCAACGGATATCCTGAATCGGGTTGTCAGGAAAGACGAGATCATCAGGGCGCTGGATGCAGGTTTGAAAGAGCTGGAAGCCAAAGAACAAGAGTTCGGCTACGATAAAATCTGGGCACTGCAGGAATAGGAAAGCTCCAAAAACACGAATAGACGGTACGCCGGGTGTCTCGATCATCTCCCCTCCATGACGGGATACCCGGTTTTTTATGTCCCGGCTCGCCAGGCCGGGATTTTTTTATGTAAAATGTGATCTATCCCACGACAAAATATTTCCCCGGCGGAACCAATTGAGAAACTACTTATTGACTTGTAAGATCAATGCCATCTAAACAGACCAAACCAACAACACGAAAGGGGAACACGAATAGAATGAAAGCCATGAGAAGGATAAAGCAATTTACACTCCTTGGCGGGATAATACTAGTGGCGCTGGGTATGATCGGTTGCTCCAGCTCAACCGAACCGGAAGGTTCCGGGGAAATTACGCAACCCGAAGAAGTCAATCTCCGGGAAGAAGTTCCGGATAGCTTGCAGGAGAATTCACCCGAAGCGTATTCAGGAGTGTTGAGCGTGGAGAGCCACATGAATCTCGGCCAGAACATGTACAGCTCTATCTACCAGCAGCGCCAGAGTTCGAACAGTACCGTAACGTACGGGAACCTGACCATCGAGTATGAGGCTGAACCGGAATCACGCGACGGTAAAAATGGCACCTTGTGGTCCGCGACCTATGACGGTACAATTGTAACTGACGACACCACCATTACCTTCGATTCGGAAGAGATCTTCTCCGGGTGGACCGCCGACGATGGGTCCGCTGGTGAGTTCACCTGGGACTGGGGAGCATATGCCCGGGCATCCGGGAGTTCGGAGGGACAAAATAACTTTTATCACGTCGTCTGGTCGACCGATGATAACGGTACGCTGACGGCCACCTCCACAATTCAGGGTGATGATAACAAGTTTGAATATACCGTAATCATCCATGAAAATGGTTCAGGGAGCTACGAATATGCACTCATCGATGAAAACGGTGATGTGACCCAGTCGAATTATGTGGAATGGGATGCCGAAGGAAAAGTGGTTTCCTAAGCCTTTCACAGCCAAATTCCCAGCGAATGGAAAAGCCCTTCCGGAATCTCCGGAAGGGCTTTTTTAATACGCTTTACACAAGCGGGGATTCAAGATGTAATTTTGTTGTGATTTCAAGTAAATTGAATATTATTATTTCAATATTGGAGAGAAGGACAATGAATGTAAGTCTCATTTTTGGCGATGGACATCTGGGACGGTATCTTGTGCCGATTTTGGTCGATGGAGGGATGGCTGTCTCCGTAATTGTTGACGAAGAGACCGCACTTCCGGAAACGAGACACTGGGAGAACGTTGCGGTTATCCGGGAACCGTACGAGTATCAGAGTGAGCGCTGGCATCGTGTATTGAGCGAGTTGCAGACTGATGTCCTCGTGGACTTGGCCGGAATTGATCTGACGGGTACGTATACGGAAGTCCGCGATACAGTCAGTCATCTCATTGGCTGTGGTAATATCCGGATGTACGGTCCACCACAGATAATACCGACGCCGGAGGAGACACAAAATCCACCCGAGTCCGAAGAATTTGCCCGGCGGTACCGTGATTTGTTGGGCATCCAGGGCCAGGCAACCCATGACGGAGTGCCCTTTACCGGGATTATACTCTCACAGATTGCCGGCCCCGGCGGTGTGCCCATAGACCTGCGTGGCGGAAATAACCCGGATACCCACCGGGCACACGCTGATGGAGAACCGGTCAGGTTGCCAACAGGGTGCAATACGTTGTTAGCACCGTGCGACGTGACGGATGCCGCAAATGCGATCTATCTCGCCATCATAAAACGGGAGACGGCAACCGGGGAACTGTTCAATGTCGGACCGCCCTATGCCATCACCTGGGAAAAAATAATCGGGATATATGAAACAGCATACCGCCGGGATCTCATCGTCAATACCATCGACTGGGATGAATTCTTTGCCGACCACCTGCCTGAGGCCGAAGCGAATTATGTCTTTCGAGAGCATTCCTGTCCGGATATCGTCAAAATCCGTACCATCCTTGGATATGAACCGCAATACCCGCCGGAGGAAGCCTTGCGTCGGGGTATCGAGTGGATGCGCAAGACAAATATACTTTAGACAGGTGATAATGTGACGTTTTTCATTTTGTAACTGTGGCGATCAATAAATACTTGCCATTTTATCCGGATATCTCGAAATATTAGTCGCTGCTCCCGATTTTCACACCAGATTCTCACACCTCAATACCGCAATATTAACTCCCTGAAAGGATTGGTATCATGAAACGGTTTAACATTATTCTGGTGGTCTCTGTTCTGTGCATGGGATTTTGGCTCGGTTGTACTGATACGACATTCTCCTCCGATTCCGGGACGGAAGTAACGTTAACGCATGAAGGTTTCGATTTCTCGGAAGGGAAAGCGGATACCGCGAATTACCAAAACAGCGATGGCGAAACTATCGTCTGGGCTCCGGACGGAGAAAGCCATCCTGATTACTCCAGTGGGATCTGGTGGCGAACATACCAGTCCGATGAAAACAACGGAAGGAACCAGACCAAAGATTATGGCATCATTGACCTGAGCGAGGTTTCCGAAGCGCCGACTGTTTGGGATGTACCTCCCCACACACCGCTACGGGCCAATCATGTATTCGTGGCAAAGTGCCGGGACGGATACGTGAAGTTTAAAGTTTTAGAGACGGATACCACTGCGGGCATGTGGCCGGCGCAGGTGAAATACTTGTTTTCGGAGACTACGCAATTCCCATAATAAGCGAAAATCTTTCTTCCGAATTTTATCCTGTCATCCCGCCGCAGCGGGATGGCAGGTTTTATATGCAGAATTCCACCCAGCCCCCGTCGTTGGACGGTACCTTGCAAGGAACCCAAACAATCAATTCGGGGACTACATCTCTGAGTCTTAGTTTACTTTTGCACAGATGCCATCTTTCCGAAGGTGACATCTGTGGATAATTAATCCAATTGTTAGTTATCTCGCCGCTTGATTGACTGATCCGGTTTGGCGATATTTTTCCCTGAAGGGGAGGCTGAATCGCAATGTGGCGGTACAGTAAGTTCAGTTTCAATCTATCAGCAGAGAACGAGGGAAAATGAGTAATCAAGCGAACAACGGGGCAGAATCGGCAAGTAACTTCATTCGCGAAATTATTGACCGGGATCTCACCGAAGGAAAATACGACACAGTGATTACCCGGTTCCCGCCCGAGCCGAACGGATACCTCCATATCGGGCACGCCAAGTCTATCGTACTGAATTTCGGCCTGGCCAAAGATTACAACGGACGCTGCCATCTCCGGTTTGACGATACCAATCCGGAAACCGAAAATGAGGAGTACATCCGATCCATAAAGGAGACCGTCCAATGGCTGGGATACGATTGGGGTGATCACCTATATTTTGCCTCCGATTATTTCGAGCAACTTTATGCATATGCAGTAAAGCTGATACGGGACGGCAAAGCGTACGTCGACAGCCAGAACGAGGAAAAAATCCGCGAAAACCGGGGATCTGTCAACGAACCGGGCAAGCCGAGCCCGTACCGGGATCGGTCGGTGGACGAGAATCTGACCCTGTTTAAAGAGATGCGCGAAGGCAAGTACGGGAACGGAGAGCACGTGCTGCGTGCCAAAATCGATATGGCCTCGCCCCATATGATAATGCGAGACCCGTTGCTGTACCGGATTAAACATGCACATCACTACCGCCAGGGCGACAATTGGTGTATTTATCCCATGTATGACTTCGCACATCCCCTGGAAGATGCCATTGAAAACGTCACCCACTCCCTCTGCACGCTGGAATTCGACACCAACCGGGTGTTGTATGACTGGGTTCTGGAAAACTGTCTGGAGCCCGATGAATTACCAACCCGGCCGCACCAATACGAATTTGCCCGGCTGAATCTTTCCTATACCATTATGAGCAAACGGAAACTGCTCCGGCTGGTAAAGGAGGGAAAAGTGGACGGCTGGGACGATCCCCGGTTGCCGACCCTGGCCGGTATGCGTCGGAGAGGTATTCCGCCGGAAGCGATCCGGACGTTTTGCAAGGAAGTCGGCGTTACCCGGACCGAAAGTATCGTCGAAATGAGCCATTTTGAGCACGTGCTCCGTGACGATCTAAATCTCCGGACGCCTCGGATAAACGGTGTCACAGAGTCGCTGAAAGTGGTTATTACCAATTATCCGGAAGGAAAAACCGACTGGATCCCTGCCTCGTACTGGCCCAGAGATATCGATAAATCTGGCCAGCGGGAGGTTCCGTTTACCAGGGAACTCTTTATCGAACGAGATGACTTCAGAGAAGATCCACCCAAAGGGTTTCACCGATTAGCGCCCGGACGGGAGGTCCGTCTTCGGTACGGATATTTCATCACCTGCGAGGAGGTGATAAAGAACGATGACGGAGTGATTACTGAACTCCGCTGTACCTATGATCCGGAAACTCGTGGCGGAGATGCGCCGGACGGTCGCTCACCGGAAGGTACGCTGCACTGGGTCTCGGCTGAACATGCAATTCCCGCAGAGTTGAGGCGATATAACCGCCTGTTCAACGTGGCAGCCCCGGATGCCGGGGACGAAGACTTTACCGAACATCTGAATCCTGAGTCGCTGGTCGTGAAGCAGGGATTTGTTGAGCCAAGTATCCTCGACGACGCAAGGGACACGCGCTACCAGTTTGAACGGATTGGATATTTCCGCCAGGATCAGGAGGATTCGGAACCGGGAAGCCTGGTGTTGAACGAAATTGTCCCGCTGCGTGATACCTGGGCTGAACAGGAAGAGGCGGAACGGCAGGCGGAAATCGAGCGGAAGCGTCGCGAAAAGGAAGCGGAAAAACAGCGGCAGCGGGAGCGTTCCGAAGCCGGAGCCGGAGATGCGTTTGGTGACCTAAACCCGGATCAGCGAACCGAGGCGAATGCCCTGATTGCGAAGTATGAACTTGACAAGGTAGATGCTGCGGTTATTGCCAGAGATGAGGCGCTGACGGAGTTTTTTCGGGCTGTTTCCGGGAGTGACAGTGCGCCGCCGAAATTGGCCGCGAACTGGATCGTTAACAATTTGATCGGGATTATGCAGGATCAAACCGTCCGTGATTTACCGTTTGGGCCAGAAGAGTTCAGTCGGTTCATAGCATTGATCGATGAGGGGGTAATCTCTGCCCGGATTGGTGATGAACTCCTGGAAAAGATGATGACCAGCGGAGAGGATCCGGAGATGATTGTCCGGCGTGAAGGGCTTCGCCAGATCGGCGACTCCGATTCATTGAAGCTTGTGGTGGAAGAAATAATCGCTGAGAATCCGGAAAAGGTACAGTCATACCAGGAAGGAAAAAAAGCGCTTATTGGTTTCTTTATGGGCCAGGTGATGCAAAAGACTGAAGGCCGGGCAAACCCGGAGATGGCTAGAGAACTCCTGACCCGGGAACTTGAAGCGTAATTTACTGTTCCTTTCATCGCAATTTTCTCCAGCCGGTTCTATGGCAGTTTTTAAAAAGAACTATAGGTATTGCCTTAATACCCGGGAGATTATCACATGAAAATGACTGTACGGAATAATTCTCTTTTCTGCATAGTACCGGACTATGTGCTTTGCACTTCACTCCTGTTTCGAATACTTTTTTGCTTATGAAAATATGAAATAGCACCTGGGAGGCAACTAATGGAGGTTACACTCATCGGAACCGGACTCATGGGGTTTCCCATGACGAAAGCGCTACTTGAAGCCAGTTACGATGTGACGGTGTACAACCGGACGATCGAAAAAGCCGCACCCCTGGCCGAAGCCGGTGCACGCACTACGAATTCTCCGGGAGAGGCAGTCGAAGCCGGCGAGTGTATCATCCTGATGGTGACTGATGCGGAGGCTATCGAAGAAGTCCTTTTTTCCAATGATATGATTCCCCTGACCGGGAAAACGGTGATCCAGATGGGAACAATCGCTCCGGACGAAAGTCGCGATTTTGCCAAACGCATTGAGAAAGTAGGCGGCGATTATCTGGAGGCGCCGGTGCTCGGAAATAAAAGCGATGCCGCCAAAGGTGAACTCTTCGTCATGGTGGGCGGTACCGAGGAACAGTTCAATCGCTGGAATATCCTGTTGAAGACATTCGGAAGCCTTCATTACATCGGTGAGGTCGGGACAGCCGCAGCCCTCAAACTGGCACTAAATCAGTTTATAGCGTCCCTGACAGCGACGTTCGGCTTAAGTTTGCGTTTGATCCAAAAGAACGGCGTCGACCTGGATGTTTTTATGGATATCCTCCGGGACAGTGCACTCTATTCGCCTCAATATGACAAGAAGCTCCCACGGATACTTCAGAGTGATTATTCTGATCCCAATTTTCCGACGCAGCATCTGCTGAAGGACGTGGATCTGATGATCCAGGCGGCCAACGATGCCGACTTGGAAGACGCGGCCATAAAAGGTATACGCCAGGTCATTCGTAATGCGATAGACAAGGGATTTGTGGAAACCGATTATTCTTCGTTGGTCGAGGGTATCACTAAATAGTATGAAGGATAGTTCGAAATGAATTTTTTACTCGTGGGTATCGGTGGGTTTTTTGGCGCGGTGAGCCGGTATGCAGTTGGCGGCTGGGTACATCGCTGGCTGGATAATCCGTGGTTTCCGTATGGCACGTTGGCCGTGAATGTACTGGGCTGCTTTTTAATTGGGTTTTTGGCCGGAATGGCTGAGACCCGGGAGATTTTGACCCCGGAAATGCGGCTTTTGACCATGGTTGGCTTCCTGGGAGGGTTCACGACTTTTTCGTCTTTTGGATATGAGTCCATCGAATTGCTGCGAGACGGGCAGCTACTGGGAATGATGTGGAATCTGGCATTTCACCTGGTGCTCGGACTGCCGGCTGTCTGGATTGGACTAAACCTTACCCGTTAACACTGGAGGATATAATGTTGCCGGACAAGGGACATTTACTGCGTATCTACATCGGTGAAAGCGACAAAAAAGACGGTATGCCGCTGTATGAGTGGATTGTAAAGCAGGCGAGAGAACACGGACTTGCCGGCGCAACGGTGTTGAAAGGTCTTGAGGGATTCGGGGCACACAGCCGTATTCATACGGCGAAAATACTCCGGCTTTCGGAAGATCTTCCTATTGTGATCGAAATCGTAGACACCCGGGAGAATATTGAATTATTTTATCCTACTATTGACGAAGCCATTCAGGAAGGGCTTGCAACACTGGAGCAGGTTGAAATCCGGTTTTACCGAAGTGGAACCAATGAGGAATAAATTAAGTTTTTAGCGATAATCATCTGTTACCGGGAATTATAGATTATGGACGCCGAAAAAGGCAGCGGAAATCGGATTGAGTCTGATACAACCGGGTCGTCGCATCTCTGGCGAAATAGTCTGTTAATTATCCTGTTCGCCAGCGCGGTTTTTTTAGTCATCCGCGTCAATCTTTTGACGGATACCCTTGAAACGCTGCGGGAAGATTATCAGATGATGCAAACCCGGATCGACAGTCTCCGGGCGCTGCGTACCCCGCCTCCGGATTCGCTGGGTTTCACGGGATTTTTAACGGAATATGACTTGCGCCAACTTCGGGAAAAGGGGTTGGTCAATCCTGTTGAAGCCCTTAAAACCGATTTAATGAACAGCGCAGAACTCATCCCTGAAGAAGGGGTGCTAGGCGGGACAATGCATTTTTATCCGGATCAGATTTATGTCCTCTCCTCAAAATGGGTGCTGGCCTATTATGATGACGGGCATACCGCTGGCGAATTACTGCTTGAATACAAGGTTTCTCCAACCGGCGAAATCGCCTGGAACGTAATAGATTCCAACTGATTTTTGGTCACTTCAGTTTTCCGTTTACATTCCTAAAGAGTTAGGGTTTATATTACCCGGTATGAAATTCCATAGAACATTTTGGGTTTTTCTATTGCTGTTTCTCAGTGCCACTTCCGGATTTGCCCAGGAAAAGAATCCGCACCAGGCACTGGCGAAGGCGAAACAGCAGGCTCTGACGCGTTCGAGACAGTTAGAGAAGACGATATCTCCGGTTATCTATGGGAATTATGACGTGCACTTGTATGATCTGGATTTAATGTTCCATCCCGAATCGGAATCCATTTCAGGCATCGTTGAGATCGGGGCAATTAGCGGACTGTTCCAGGAATCTATTCTGGTGGATTTAGCCACGAATATGAATATAGACAGCGTTGTGGGACGGAATTCCGGCTTTTCACGATCCGGGGGGCAGGTATTGGTTGAATTTGATGATCCGCTGGAGAGCGGGGAAGACTTCCGGATTCGTATCGCCTACCACGGGGAACCTGAGGCTGCCGGATTCCAGGGACTCACGTTTGAGGAGCATTCCGGGGGACCTATTTACTCAAGCCTTAGTGAACCCTATTTTGCACGGACATGGTGGCCGTGCAAGGATGTGCCGGTGGACAAAGCCGACTCGGTGAACATTCATATTACCACGGGCAGGGATGTAACTCCGATCTCCAACGGGAGCCTTGCAGAGATAACATACCCCACTGACTCTACTCACACCTGGCACTGGGAAGTGCGGTATCCGATTACGACCTATTTGATATCAGTTGCGATCTCAAATTATGATCATCTGACCGATACCTATGTTACTACAGACGGCGACTCCATGCCACTCGACTACTATCTCTATTCCCAGGAGACCACTTCCGACTACATTACCGGGAATGTGGCAGAAACGAAACAGATGCTGGAATCGTTTGCCCGCATGTTTGGCGAATATCCGTTTCTGAAGGAAAAATACGGGATGGCCAGTTTTAACTGGGGCGGAGCGATGGAGCATCAAACTATCTCGAGTATGGGGTCGTACAGCCGGTCTATCATTGCGCACGAATTGGCCCATCAGTGGTGGGGCAACATGGTGACGACGCGCACGTGGAATCACATTTGGTTGAACGAGGGGTTCGCCTCTTATTCGGAAGCGCTCTATTTTGAGGAAACAGAAGGTACTGAGCAGTACCATGAGTATATGCGTTCCATGGCGTATCGTGGCCAGGGAACCGTCTATGTCCATGATACGACCAGCGTTTCGCGTATTTTTAACGGAAGCCTGACTTATGACAAGGCCGGATACATTCTGCATATGCTTCGCCATGTTGTGGGGGATTCGACATTTTTTGATGTCCTGGACGAATACCGTGAACAATATTATATGAAGACAGCGATTACTGAAGATTTTCGTCGGGTGGCGGAACAGGTGTCCGGCAGAGATCTTTCTGCCTTTTTCCAGCAATGGATTTATGAGCCGGGCGCCCCGAATTACGATTATTGTATGTGGACGAACCCGGCAGGCGGCCAGACCGAAGTGATCCTCAGTATCAACCAGACTCAGATGGAGCCGTTTCCTGAGGTATTCGAAATGCCACTGGATGTGCGTTTCTCCGACAGTACCGGGCATGATACGACACTTGTGGTGGAGAATTTTCAGCGAAAACAGCAATATAATTTTATCTTCGATTGGCAGCCGAATGAAGTCAAACTTGATCCGGACGACTGGGTGCTGAAGACGGCGAAACATGTGCCGGCGAATTTGACCAGAGACGGATGTGAATTCCTGGAGCAATTTGCGATTGCTCCCGCTTATCCAAATCCCTTCAATAACGAAACAACCCTGACATTTACCCTGCCTACCCGCGCATATGTTAACGGAGATATTATCGACATCACCGGGAGAAAAGTAGCCTCCATTGTCTCCAGAGTCCTGGATCCCGATCGCCATACATATCACTGGGATGGAACCGATGATCAGGGAGCCATCGTCAGCTCGGGTATTTACTTTTTTCGGATCAGGGCCGGAGAAAATGTCACCTCGCAAAAAATGATATTCCTAAAATAGACCTTCAGGTTCCCCGCCCATATATCAGGTTGATATATGGGGTATATCACAATCATATAATTGGAGACGTCCTCTCTCGTATAATTCCAGGCAAGTGATAGATTTAATGCGATATATAAGAGTTGATAGTGCGGTGGCATGTCGCTTGCAATGAAACTAATAAATAAAGTGACGATGAATTTACCGGACCGGAGGATTGAAAATATGTTAAAAAAATTACTGATGGGTTGCCTGATTTTATCACTGGGAATTCATGGGGTGGTAAACGCTCAGGGGCATAGTGAACGGATACAGCGTTCCGAACTCCTGACAAGTGAAAAATCCATAAACATCGATGTTGAGTATGCTTTGGGCAGATTTACACTGAAACCGAGTCTGGCCGATGAAGCATTCGCTGCGGATATTATTTATAATCCGGAATTATTTGAGCCGCAGGTAAATTACGAAATCAGAGACGACATTGGATACCTGGAAATCAGTTCCAATAAAGATAATGAAATGGAATTTGACTGGGAAGACCGGGATACAGAAAGCGAGTGGGACATCAATTACAACCCGACTGTTCCGACTTCGATGGACTTGTCCGTCGGACTTGGCAAAGGGATAATGGAACTCGGTGGCGCGCGAATAACCAGCCTCTCGGTGGAAAACGGGTTGAGCGAGACGGAGATCGATTTTTCAAAACCAAATATGGCGGTGATGGAATATATGGACTTTGAAACCGGCCTGGGAAAGTTCCGCGCAAAAAGCCTCTCCAACGCCAGGTTTGAGAAACTAGACTTTGAGTGTGGTCTGGGTTCCGCTACTCTGGATTTCCATGGAGTCGGCCTGGACAAGTCTGAGGTAAATATTTCTGTTGGGCTGGGCTCTGCGACGATAATCGTCCCGGAAAATATCGGTGTCCGGGTCGAAACGGGGGACAATTTTATGTCGAGTATCTCTTTTGATAGCTCGTTTCGTAAGCACAGTGGCTATTACTACAGCCCGAACTGGAACGAAGCCGAGAAAAAGATGAAAATTAATATCGAAGTTGGACTTGGCAGCGCAAATATCGAGCGTTTGCCGTAAATAGGAAATAACAGTTTCAATAGTAACTGACCGCTTAACGCTTTTTCAACAAGGCGTTAAGCGGTATTTTTTATCCCAAATTATTTCAGCAAAGCCTTCCACGATGTATTACCATTTGCATTCACCCTGATTTCGGGGTAAGATCGTATTACGAATTCAATAAAACATATGAAGGTTGCTATGCCAAAGATACGATTCACTGTATCCCTGGAAAAAGAACTGCTGGACGAGTTTGACGCAAATATCCAGCGGCAAAATTATTCAAACCGGTCGGAAGCTATCAGAGATCTTATTCGGGAGCAGATCGTCGATGAAGAGTGGGATCGGGATCAGGAGGTGATCGGCAGTATTACCATGGTGTATAATCATCACGAGCGGGAATCCTCCAGGGAGTTAACGAATATTCAACACGACCATAATGACGCTATAATTTCCACTCAGCACATCCATGTGGATCACGTGAACTGTCTGGAGGTTGTCATTGTCCGAGGCACCGCTGCACAAATTACGGAGTTGTTCACCAAGTTGAAATCATCTCCGGGGGTAAAACAGTGTGAGCTGACCCGTTCCACCACCGGCAATCTACTGAGTTAGGTCACAGCGCTTCGATGCACATTCCCGACGGCTTCCTGGATGCCAAAACGCTGATTACAACGAATGCAATTTCGCTGACGGCCCTCTTCGCTGCGGTGAAAAAGGTCAATGCTAAATTTTCGCCGCATCGGATTCCATTGATGGGAGTCCTGGCATCATTCGCTTTTGCGGCACAATTACTGGCATTTCCGGTGATTGGCGGTACGTCAGCGCATATCACCGGCGCCGTGCTGCTCGCGGTGATTCTCGGTCCGTATACCGCGGTAGTACTTATCGCCACCGTACTATTACTTCAGTCGCTGCTTTTCCAGCATGGTGGGATTTTAACCTTCGGCGCCAACCTGCTAAACCTCGGTGTGATTGGCGCGATGCTCGGTTACGGGTTATACAGAATTCGCCGCACTTTCTGGATGGCGGGAATGGCCGCATTTATCGTGATTGTGCTCGGCGGCGCAGCCGGCGCGATCGAGCTGGCTGCCTCTGACCGATTGCCACTGGATGCCGCACTCACAGGAATGATCTCGGCCCAGGGAATCGTCGGTATAATTGAGGCCTTTGTCACCGTTTCGATCTTGAGGGTGATCCAAAAGATCAGACCGGATTTACTCACACTAGACAAAATTTAATACCAGAGATGCAACACGCCTACTTCGATAAATATTCTAATCGGTCAAGTCCCGTCCACAACCTTGGGATCAGAAGGAAACTCGTTCTATTCCTCGGATTATTAATATATTTCGGGGTGGTTCCGGTAACATGGTCTGTCTTCATTGTGAATCTATCGGCGCTTTTCGCTCTATTTTATTTGGCGAAAATTCCGGCGAGGTTTATCCTGCGGCGGGCAGTTGTAATCCTGCCATTCCTGCTGTTCATTATTGTCATAATTCCATTAGTGCAGGAGCAGAGTTGGGCGGTTGCCAGGAACACATTTGCCCGGGCGATTTGCAGCGTGCTTGCATTAATATTATTCGTCTCCACGACTAAATTTCCCCGGTTACTCCGGGTACTGGAAAAAATGAAAGTGCCTGCTGTGATAGTGCAGGTCCTGGCGTTTATCTATAGGTATTTCTTTGTACTAATTGATGAACTTCAGCGGATGAAACTGGCTGTCCGTGCCCGGGCACCCAAACGAAGGAAATCTTTGGTGTATCTGGCGTTCTCCAATCTGTTGGGAATGCTCATTGTCAGGAGTTATGAACGGTCAGAACGCATTTATCAGGCGATGCGGCTGCGCGGATACGACGGCGACGGTGAGGACCTCTGATGCCGGTACTTGAATTCAGAGATTACCACTACGCCTATCCGGATGGAACGGAAGCCCTCTCCGGTATATCCTTCAGCGTTGAGGAGGGGGAATCGTTGGGAATAGTCGGGCCAAACGGTGCCGGGAAAACCACGATGTTGCTTTCATCATGTGGCTTGCTTGAGGGGGAGGGGCACGTATTAGTACACGGCGAAATCCTGACGAAAAAGAATGCCGGCAGGTTACGCCAATCCCTGGGATTCGTTTTCCAAAATCCGGACGACCAGCTGTTTATGCCCACGGTGTACGAGGATGTCGCGTTCGGTCCGGATAACCTGGGATATTCTGCAGAGGCCATTGATTCCGCAGTGGAAGCGGCTCTGGAGGCAGTAGAATTGCCGGATTTCGGAGAAAAATCGTCGCATCATCTGAGTAGTGGAGAGAAAAAGCGAGTTGCGGTGGCAACGGTATTGTCAATGAAACCGGATGTACTCATTCTTGACGAACCTTCCACAAATTTGGATCCCCACGCCCGGAGGAATCTTATTGAACTCTTCGCAGGCATGGAAATAACTCAAATCATCGCGGGGCACGATTTGGAACTGATTCTGGAACTGTGTGACCGGGTCTTAATTATGAACCGTGGCCGAATCGTCGCCGACGGGCAACCTGGCTTGCTCTTTTCCGATACCGATTTAATGCGGCAGAATTTTTTGGAGGTGCCTTACTCGTTGCGGTAACAGCAGTGTATAAGTGCTCAAGTGTTCGGGTTTCAAAACTTCGCACTTTTACCGCACACGTCATGGGAGCTTCAGTTTTTAAATTTATTAACCTCATGTACTTGATGAAATGCCACACCTCTTGAATGTCGGTCTTGACCGTACGACCTAAACACGATAACACATGAACTCTTTCCCACTGCTGTTTTTTACTACAAATGAGAATCGTTTTCCAAAATATATAACCAATTTCATCTCATTTCACACAATTACGGGATCTTACAGCCTTGGCATATAAGTTGCTCTTATAATAACAACGTATAAACCCAAATCACCGGAACCTGGAATGGCATATGATTGAAATTACCAAAGCATCTGAATACAGTCTGCGGGCAACAGCAGCGCTGGTTGATTTTTACAAACATGATAAAACCGCAACTGTGGCCGAGATTGCAGTCGGGGAGGCGATCCCGGAGTCATTTCTGCGAAAGTTGTTAAAGCCGCTGATTCGTGCGAGTATTGTCCGATCTGAACGCGGGTATTCCGGCGGAATCACCCTGGCAAAGTCCCCGAAAGAGATTACCGTGCTTGACGTTATTGAAGCCGTCGACGGAAAACTCAGCCTCAACGATTGTGTTCTTGACCCCTCAGAGTGTGGACTGATCAGCCGGTGCGCAATTCATGGATTATGGGTGGAGACAACCGATATGATTACCGGCCACCTGAGCAGTTATTCCCTCGAAGATGTGCAGCGGAAATATCTGTCAGAACCGACGAAAAGTCCATAGCAATAGCTTTTCTTAGCTCTCCTTAGTCTAAAATTTACCGTATTTGACCTCCATGCCAGTTCCTTTGCTGGTCTGGATTTTCTCTGCTATATTTGTACCTTTATTCGGACAATTTGAGGATTCTCATCATTACATTATTCTCCCATGGAGAACCGGCCATAGTGTCCGATATAAATGCAATCGTAAACCGAGACTACTTAGGAATTTGATTATGCTAGATCGTGAAAATACAGCCCTTGTGCTGATTGATGTGCAGGACAAGTTATTTCGTGTAATGCACGACAAGGATCAATTGTTGGATAAATTACAGCGGCTTGTCCGGGGGATGCAGATATTGGAAGTGCCGATCATACTCACGGAACAATACCCCAGAGGATTGGGCCATACCGTAAATGGTCTCGCGAATTTAATTCCGGATATCACTCCTCTGGAAAAGCGGGTGTTCAGCTGTTGTGACGATCAGGGATTTACAGAAATGCTGGAGGAGAGCGGACGCACAGATATTGTCGCATGTGGTATAGAGGCGCATGTTTGCGTCTATCAGACAGTTGCTCAACTCTGTGAGCGGGAGTATACGGTGGAAGTTGTGGCAGATGGCATTACATCCCGAACTCCATACGATAAAGAGATCGGCCTCAGGAAGATGGAGCAGTTAGGCGCCGGCTTGACCACAGTCGAAATGGTGCTCTTCGAATTACAGCGGGTTGCTAAGGGGGAAAAATTCAAGCAAATTTCACAGGTTATTAAATGAAGTATAAAATTTTACTGGCTGCAGGCATCCTTGGGATGTTCCTTATGGTTATCGGGGCTCCCGGGGGAACAGAGGCCGGGGAGATCACGGGCTCAATTACTATTTATGGCCCGGTATCAAAGAAGGTCCAGATGATCAGTCCGTATGCCCGGCAGCGGTATGCGAAATCCCCGGTATCGACCAATGAGGGGAGCGAAACTTCCAACGTAGTGGTTTACGTAGAAAATCCGCCCCAGAAGGAATATACACCGCAATCCGACACTGTACTGATGGATCAGCGTGATTTGACTTTTACTCCGCACGTGCTGCCGATCGTGGCGGGTTCAACGGTTGGATTTCTGAATTCGGATGACGTTTTCCACAATATCTTTTCGCTGTCCAAGACAAAAAAATTCAACCTGGGGCGCTATCCGGCCGGCGAGATCCAGACCGTAACCTTTGAAAATCCTGGCCGCGTTGATGTGTTTTGCGATATTCACGCCGCCATGAGCGCCGTTATATTGATATTTGACCATTCCTATTTTACCACGGCGGACGCAGATGGCAACTTTACAATCTCGGATCTGCCTGCCGGCGAGTACACCGTACATTTTTGGCATGAAGACCTGGATAATATTACCAGGGATGTGACCGTTCCAGAAGATGGGACGATTACGCTCAACGCCGAGTTCAGGAAGTAATCCATGGAATGGAATCCCCTCAGGCTGCGGCACAGTGTTGCCGGGAAGATGTTAGTCATCATCCTTGGGATTACTGTGCTGTTAATTCTGTTTACTATTCTGCTGGTGAACCAACAATTTTCCACGCAGATTGAATCAAATATCCGGGATAATTTGCAGAAGGCTCACTCAGTGTATCAGTCCCTGCAGGATGTTCGGCTGACGAGTCTCCGGGACCAAAGTTCGAATATTTCCATGGATTTTCGCCTGAAAGGAACCATTGATACCCGCGATATCAATACCATCCAGCAGGCCCGCGGTGCCCTGAACGATCTTTATCAGCTGGATCTTTTCTTTATCCTGGACAAAGAGGGGGCTCTCATTGTGCCGCAAAGTATTGAGTCCACAAAATCGCTGTCAAACGAGCCGGTTGTAATCGATGCCGGCAACGGCTACGATTCGGCGGATCTCTGGGCATATCAGGGACAGGTTTATGAGGTGGCGGCATCTCCGATCCTCGCCTCGGACAAGGTGATCGGCATTGTCCTTATCGGCAATCGGGTGGACGATGAGTTATTGAATAACGTTGAAGAACTGACCGGCGTTTCCAGTTTGGTCTACGTGAGAGATCACATTGGCGCCACCAGTGGCAGCTTATCCGTCCATTCCATGGAATTCCCGTGGAATTCGCTCCAGGCCGAGGCGGAAACAGACACCGTTGCCACTCCCCGGAGAATCACCGCCGGTGACATGCAGTATATCGTTCAAAGTGCGGCCATGCAGGATATCCTTGGCAATATCATCGGGACCGTGGTGTACTATCAATCCTGGGATGAGGCCATTGCCCCGCTGCTGAGTCTGCGAACCGAGTTACTGATCATTGGTATTATTTCAATACTCATTGCAGTCGGTGCAGGAATTTTTCTGGTAAGCCGTTTGGCGGCGCCGCTCCAGCGACTGGTCGGAGCCACCGAATCTGTCGGTCAAGGGAAATACGATACACCAATCGATATAGACAGCAACGACGAAATCGGTTACCTGGCCGACGCGTTCCAGAAGATGCGTATCTCGCTGAAGGAAGCCCAGGAAGAACTGATCCGATCCGAGCGGTTGTCCACAGTGGGGCAGATGGCCAGCAGTATTATCCATGATTTTAAGCAGCCGATCACCAGTATCTACGGATATACCGATCTGTTGGCCAATGAAAATTTGCCGGAAGAAAAACGGCAATCCTATGCAGATATTATTCAAAAAGAGATAGATCGGATGATGGGCATGGTGAACGAGTTATTGGAGTTCTCCCGTGGGGAGACGGCTATGCACTTCGAAGAGGTCAGCCTGAAGCAGTTTGTGCGTGATGCGGTGGAGGCGTTCCGGCACACGGCAGAACTCTCCAGTATTCACGTAGTTACCGATCAACAGGCGGATATGGAAATATCACTGGACCAGGATCGGATGCAACGGGTTCTGGACAACCTCTTGCGAAATGCCAAAGATGCTATGGAAGACGGTGGTACCATCCGGATTTTGACCGAACCCACGACAGACGGAGCACGGATCAGGATAGAGGATTCCGGACCTGGAATTCCGGCGGCCATCCAGGAGAGTCTATTCGATCCGTTTGTGACCGCGGAAAAACAGAGCGGTACCGGCTTGGGACTGGCGATAGTGAAACAGATTATCGAACATCATGACGGTACAATCACCTTTACCACCGAACGGGGAGAAGGCACCTGCTTTACCATTTATTTGCCAAAAAACCCGGGTCAATTCCAGGAAACGCAGGTTGGAGAATCGGACTAAAAAGAATCCACCAAATCAACGGGGGAGTGAGGTGTGAAAATGCGAATACTGAAATTTGCGGTGTTACTCTTTATTGGATTCAGTACATGCCCATTGCCGGCCCAATTACAGATTTCCGGGGATTTCATGTATACCCAAAAATTCCTGGATAAACATACATACGTCAATACGAATTTCCGGGGTGATGACCCGTTTAACGCCGTCCGGGGCCGTTTATTTGCCCGGAACTGGCTGACAGATGATATTGCTATCTTCACAGAGTTTCTGTTTGATATCAGTGCGCCAGTTCGGATGAACGGCGCGTATGCCGTATTCAACAATGTGGTTCCGGATCTGGTCAATCTGAAAATCGGACTGATTCCGTCACCGTTTGGCAACTACGGATTGCGGAGCACCTATTTTAACCTGAACCCGGTGATTGGAGTCCCGGCGCTCTGGCATTATAAGACATCGATGATCAAGAAACCGAAAATCATTGACAACCAGGCGACACTCTACGACGCCAACGCCCGGATTCTCGACAACCGGAGTGCATACAGCCAGTTCGGAACGCCGATTGGTTACGATGCCTGCTGGGATACTGGCATCGAAATGAACGGAAGGCTGCATAAATTTGAGTATGCCGTCGCCCTGACAAATAATGCTATGTCCAACCCCACCTACGCCTCAGAGAATGACGGCTACCAGTATATTGCCCGATTAGGACTGAATCCGGTGATGGGGATGCGGTTTGGCATCTCCGGCGCGCTGGCCTCCTACATCGGCGAAATGGAGCCGGCAACAGAAAATGTGACCATTACCGAAGACGAAATCCGGGAGCAGTACGATTTGGATTCGTATTATCAGCGGGTGGGCGGCGTCTATTTCGAATATCTGTTCCGACAGATACAGTTCTACAGCGAATGGGTCTATTCGGGATGGGATGTTCCCGGGCTGATGGAAGAGACATTGAATGCTCATTCGGGCTACGCCGAACTGCGCTGGGATTTTACCCCGAGCTGGTACGTTGCCAGTCGGATAGATTATATGGGATTTTCCGAGATCGAAGATACCCGTGCCGGTTCGGCAACACTGGGCGAAGATATTGCTTTTGATGTCCCGTTTGTCCGGATTGAACCCGGTATCGGCTGGCGGTTTCGTCGGGAAGGAATGATTAAGTGCGTCTATCAGTTGACGAACTACACCGAATCCGTGCGCGATAATGTCCAGATTCTGGCTCTGCAGCTACATATGGTGTTTTAGGTTAAGTTGCCAGTAAGCAGTTGGTGAACAGGCAATAATGTGAGCGCACTGAACTTGTTGGTAGTCCCCGCTTTAGCGGGTTGATTGTTACTTGTAGTTTAATGATTTCTTATAGGTTGTTTCAAAAAACAACGAACCATACCGAGGATAATTTTTCCATACGTTATCTCTGACACGCAATTCTTAGTATTCTATATGCAATAATCTCAGGAATGATGATAAACCGAGTCATCCGAAGCCGGAGAGTGTTCGGTCGGTTGAATCAACTTTTGCACCCTACGATCCACTTCTCCAAAGTCAAACGGTTTGTATAGGATGGCATCAACGTGGGTGGCCAGCAGTGATTCGGAAAAGTTCTTTTCCTCGAAGTACACATACGAGATAATCACCTTCAACTCGGGAAATGCTTGCTTGATTTTATCTAGAAAATGGAAATCCTGAGCCGTCGGGTTGCTGGAATCGAATATTAGTACCTGACATTTGCATTCAGGCGATCCGAGATATTTCAGCAGATCCGACTTCTCGGCGATCCGCTTAATTCTGTACTTGCCTTCGTAATAAAGCTGGAACGCTTCCGCCAGATCAGTATCGGTAGTATATAGGCAAATATAATTCATCATTTTTCCACAAAGGGTTGTTAATATAAAAGCAAGAGACGTGCCAGTGCTCTGAAAGCCAAAAATACCGGATTTGTTAGAATACTGTTCTGAAAACTAAGAAGATCTGCAAAGATTTACCTGAAAACAGGGAAAGGTGACTGTAGTGCGAGGGTGTTCAAGTGTTCAGGTGGTCAAATAACAGATTCGCCCTGCAGCAAAGTGTTTGAATGAAATAGTATTACAAACAACAAATTACATTATGATTAATGAAAAAATCCCCTCCCGTTGTGGGGATGGGTTTGGGGGCCTCTAACACCTGAACACACGAACACTATAACACTGTAGTTAAGGTACTGCCACATCCAACTCTTCAATTTTCCGATACAGCGATGACAACCCGATGTTCAGGAGATCCGACGCTTTTTTCTTGTCGCCGTCGCAGCGGCGGAGCAGTGCCGAAATATGCTGGCGCTCGAAGTTCTTGGTGGCTTCTTTGAGATCGTCGGGATAGTAATCGTTGATATCCTGGTTGGTGGACGGTGGCAGGTCGCTCTGAGAAATGTAGTCATCGTCACAAAGAAGCACCGCCCGTTCGATAACATTTTCTAGTTCCCGGACTTGTCCCTTCCAGCGATAGTGCATCAGGGTCTTCATGGTTTCGTTATCCACGCCCTTGATGTCCCGTTTCAGTTCCCGGTTGTATTTCTCGACGAAGTGTTTCACCAGCAGTGGAATATCCTCTTTCCGTTCGCTGAGGGAAGGGAGTTTGAGTTCTATGATATTCAGACGATAATACAGGTCTTCCCGGAAGTTACCGGCTTCCACTTCATCTATAAGCGTTTTGTTGGTCGCCGCAACCAGGCGGACGTCAATATTGATGGTAGTGTTCGTACCGAGTGGCTTGACTTCTTTGGTCTCAATAGCCCGGAGCAGCTTCACTTGCACGTGTAGCGGGATTTCCGCCACCTCATCCAGGAAAAGCGTACCGCTATTCGCAGTTTTGAATACGCCATCCTTATCCGTATTCGCTCCGGTGAAGGCCCCTTTTTTGTAGCCGAAAAGTTCAGATTCGAACAAATTATCCGGGATCGCGCCGCAGTTAATCGGGATAAACGGTTTATTCGCCCGGTCGCTGTTGGCATGGATGGCTCTGGCTACCAATTCTTTCCCGGTACCGGTCTTCCCGGTGATCAGCACGTTGGTCGTGGACTGGCTCACCCGTTTCACCATCTGGTAGACGTCCCGCATTGCCGGGCTGTCCCCGATGATATTGTTAAAGTTAAATTTTTTGTCTACCTGATCCCGGAGATATTGGTTCTCCATTTCCATCTCCCGGTGATCCATCAGGTGCTTGACCCGCATAATTACTTCGTCGAAGTCCAGCGGTTTTAAAATGTAATCCGAGGCACCGGATCGGAGTGCTCGAACTGCGGTTTCCACCGTGGCATATGCGGTAATGATAATGCTCATGGTTTGCGGCGAGATCTGGTTGGTCTTTTCCACCAGTTCCATCCCGTCGAGATTTGGCATCTTGATATCGGCTATCAGGATATCGAAGTTCGCCTCTTCAACGCGTTCCAGCGCCGCCGCGCCGTCCTCTGCCGTGGTACAATTGTAACCCTCGTCCTCAAGGACAACCGAAAGCGACTCCCGGATCTCCTGTTCATCGTCCGCTATTAATATAGAACCCTTCATGCTTTTTTCCCGTTTATTGGGAGTTCAATCGTAAATGTTGACCCCCGGTTTTTTTCCGATTCCACTTTAATGTGTCCGCCCATCTTCGAGACAATGCCGTGACTTACAGAGAGCCCCAGGCCGGTCCCCTTACCCACATCTTTGGTTGTATAGAACGGCTCAAAAACTTTTTCTTTGACTTCCGGAGTCATGCCAATTCCCTCATCTCTAACAGAAATCTGTATTGATCCGTTTTCCCGGTGGGTACTCACCTGAATTTTTTCACCCTGTCCCTGCATCGCATCAATCGCATTCAACAGTAAATTAATTAATACCTGGTGCACCTGGTCCGGGACGCAGGAGATCTTCGGCAAGTCTTCGTCAAGTTCCAGCTCAAAATCGATGTGCTGGCAGCGGCCGTCATATTTCAGGAGTCCGACAGCTGACTGTACGGTATCGTTCAATTGGGTTTCGGTCATCTGCACGCTGGACGGTCTCGAAAAGTCAACGAGTTCCCGCACAATTTTCGTAATCCGGCTGATGTGTTCCCGGATTTTTTTCAGATTCCCATGGATAAATTCATCGTCTGTCTTCCGCTCCATGACCTGAACCAGCGAGGATATGGACGTCAGCGGATTCCCCACTTCGTGCGCTACGCCAGCCGCCAAATGTCCAACGGTCGCCAATCGTTCCGACTGCCGCATTTGGTTCTCGTTAATTCGGACCTCTGAGATATCCCGAAGAATTTGCGACCGGCCGACGATATCGCCGTTCTCATTGGTAATCACGTTTTCGGTTAATTGCACCAACACTCGTTGCCCGGATTTGCTCAGTCGTTCTGTTTCGTAATTTTTTACATATCCGCTTCGCTTAATTCCGTACGCCAGACAAAGTAATTCACCCACTTCGATGAGGTCATTCGGAATAATTGTTCCGACACTTTCGCCAATAATTTCATCAGCCTCCCAGCCAAAAATTTGTTCCGCGCCCTTATTCCACGTGGTAATGTGGTTATTGTTATCCAGCGTAATAATGGCATCGGCAGAATTTTCAATGATGTCCCGGTACTTGGCTTCGGTTTGCTCCAGACGCTCTTCGTAAAACTCCCGATAATGAAAGACCGTCCATGCCGCCCATGCCATCAGTAGCAGTGAAGAGAGTACGCCCCGACTGATGTAGAGCCATCGCATGGTCGACTCCGAAAAGTCCTGGAAGAGTGTCCGCTCCACCAGCTCGAAGGCACCAAAAATTACGGCAACAATGAGCAGGGAAGTGAACACAAGATACCCGAACCGTACGTGGCGGAAAAAGGCGGTTAATCTCTGGTAAAAACGTTGAATTCTCATATTGGAGAAAATGTAATCAGTCTCACCACCGAAAGCAATCTGCATCGGTACTGTTTCTTCGCCGATATTCCATCAGAATTTACCAATTAGCATTGATTGCGTTTTCGTTCATTCGTTAAGAAATCCCGCCATAAAATACAAATTCGTTTATAAAATGTTCCGGGAAAATCTTGTTCAATGCGAGGACGGAAGAATTCCTGTACATTTCATCCCAGGGATGGAGGGCACTGTTCCCCTCATCCGGGAAATTTTCAGCATACAGTGTGTGAATCTGGCATGTCATTTGTCCAGTAATTATACAGCAACAGCTGATACAAACTGAATGATTAACCTATCCCCCCAATCCGGTCATCAGTATACGCCTCATAGTCTTTTTTCCATCAAAAAACCACAACTCACCAATAAAAACATTTTCCCAGATGAAGGAGGAATGCATGGGTATTTTTGACCTATTGAACCGCCGTGGACACGAAGAAGTTATGTTTTGTTCTGACCCAGATGTGGGGCTCAGGGCAATTATTGCTATTCACGACACCACGCTGGGGCCGGCGCTCGGCGGCACCCGGATGTGGCCGTACGACTCCGAAGAAGAAGCGCTGAAAGACGTGCTGCGCCTGTCAAGAGGGATGACGTACAAAGCCGCTGCTGCCGGACTAAATCTTGGCGGCGGGAAGGCCGTCATCATCGGAGATCCCAAGACTATGAAAAACGAGGGGCTCTTCCGGAGTTTCGGTCGATTTGTAGAGGGCCTGGGCGGCAGATATATTACCGCCGAGGATGTGGGCACTTCGGTTCGGGATATGGAATGGGTCCGCGTGGAAACGGATTATGTGACCGGGATCGCTGAAGCGCTTGGCGGTAGCGGCGATCCGTCGCCAGTGACCGCTATGGGTGTTTTTTACGGTATTAAAGCGGCCGCCAAGCGCCGGTGGGACAACGAGGATCTGGCAGGGAAAACCGTAGCCGTTCAGGGCGCTGGACACGTGGGATACTATCTCTGCAGGGATCTCTACGATGCAGGTGCCAACCTGATTGTTACCGATATCGATGCAGATCGGGTCAACCGGGTGGTCGAAGAATTTGATGCAAAAGCGGTGGGTCTGGACGCAATTTACGAAGCCGATGCGGAAATCTTCGCTCCGTGTGCATTAGGCGCCATCGTGAACGATGAAACTCTTGAGAAATTCAAATTCGAGATCATCGCCGGTGCGGCAAATAACCAGCTGGAAAACGAGGAAATCCACGGAAAAACTCTCCGGGAAAAGAATATTCTGTACGCGCCGGACTATGTGATAAATGCCGGGGGACTTATTAACGTCGCTAATGAGATCGAGGGGTATCATAGGGAACGCGCATTGAACCAGGCCAAGGGGATCTACGATATTCTCTTGGAGATTTTCAAGGTTGCGGACGAGCAGGATATTCCGACATATCAGGCGTCAAACCATCTGGCAGAACAGCGGATCGACAAGGTGCGTCACCTGAAGGATATCTATACCCGCACGTCGCATCATCCCTGTAAGAAAATGGGATAACATTGCGGAAAACCTGCCGTTGCATTTGGGTGCGGATGTCCTAACTTTGACAACATCTTGATGTAAGCGGGTATAGGAGATTAGGGTATAAAGGGTATAAGGATAGGGTATAAGGTATAAGGCAGTCTCTCGCTTAAAGTCCGCGAAGCGGGTTTAAGCGGGAGAGAAGACGGAGCGAGGAGACCAGAAAAGCCCTAAAGGGGCGTTAGACGCCAGCCCAGGTCACAGCCCTGGGGAATAGAATTTTGAATAAACCTAAACCCTGAAAGGGCGGAAGACTAGGTACGAATGTCCAATCGATGAATACCCAATAGCCAATGTCGAAATGCCCGTCACCCTGATACGATTGACGAGTGATGAATGCAGAGTGAAAAATGCAGAATGAAGAAGTGAACGTCGAAGACCGGAGACGGGAGAAAGGAAGCCGGAAGAATCCACAGGTCGGGGAGGCACATTCAAGTCCCGGAGGGACGACTTGCCACTAGCCCACCAATTTATTGGTGGGTTCAGGGGACAATAATAATTCTCCAAATCCCGCCAGGGATGACTGAAATATGAAACCACAGAGCCGCAGAATATCCAATATCCAATATCGAATGTCGAAGTGTCACCCCTAAATACAGAAGGAAAAGTGAAGAGTGAAGAATGCAGAATGAAAAGGGAAGAAGGAAAATTGTTAGTTGTTCGTGGTTGGTTGTTTGTTGTGGGATCGATTCGAACATTTTCCGGAAGGTTAAGAACGAAGGGGATATTCGTTTGACAACTAACTACCAACAACCAACAACAAACAAATACGCAATTGAACCCGCGACCACCAACGCTAACGCGCTAACACTATAACACGCCGTTATATGAACACCTGAACACTAACCAACTGTCGTTAACCAAATGAGGTAAACCATGGTCATCACCAAAGAAGAAGCACTGGAATATCATAGCCGGGGACGAAAGGGAAAAATTGAGGTTAACGCCACAAAGCCGTGTACGACCCAGCGGGATCTCTCGTTGGCGTATACGCCGGGCGTCGCTGAGCCGTGCCGGGTGATCCACGATGACCCGGAGTCGGTGTTTGACTACACGGCCAGGGGGAATCTCGTAGCGGTTGTGTCCAATGGTACGGCGGTACTTGGGTTGGGTAATATCGGTGCCGCGGCAGGAAAGCCCGTTATGGAAGGGAAAGGGGTTTTGTTCAAGCGTTTCGCTGACATCGATGTGTTTGACCTGGAACTGGAGACCGAAGATGTGGACGAACTCTGCCGGACGGTGGAAATCCTGGAGCCGACCTTTGGCGGCATTAACCTGGAGGATATCAAGGCGCCGGAGTGCTTTGAGATCGAAGCCCGGCTGAAAAAGTCTATGAACATTCCGGTTTTTCACGACGACCAACATGGCACCGCCATCATATCCGGAGCGGCGCTCATCAATGCGCTGGAGGTGAACGGGAAAGATATTGCCGATCTCAGGATTACAATAAATGGCGCCGGAGCGTCCGCCATTGCGTGCGCCAAACACTATATCCGGCTGGGCGCGGAGCTGAAAAACATCACCATGTGCGACAGCAAGGGGGTGATTTATGAAGGCCGGCAGGAAGGGATGAACGAGTACAAAGCCATGTTCGCCAGAGAAACTGATGCCCGCTCTCTGGAAGATGCGATGGAAGAGGCGGATGTCTTCCTTGGGTTGTCGGTCGGTGGTGTTGTGACCAAAGATATGGTCAAGTCCATGGCGCGTGATCCCATCATTTTTGCCATGGCCAATCCCGATCCGGAAATCACATATCCGGACGCCGTCGACGCCAGAAGTGACGTTATCATGGGTACCGGCCGTTCGGATTACCCTAACCAGGTAAATAATGTGTTGGGATTTCCGTTTATCTTCCGGGGGGCGTTGGATGTCCGGGCGACGGCCATTAACGAGGAAATGAAAATTGCCGCAACCCAAGCGTTGGCAAATTTGGCCAAACAGGATGTCCCGGATTCCGTTGCCAAGGCATATGGGGTGGAATACTTCCAGTTTGGCAAAGAATACCTTATCCCGAAGCCGTTTGATCCGCGGGTGCTGATTTGGGAAGCTAGTGCGGTAGCCAAAGCTGCCATGGAAACCGGCGTCGCCAGAAGAGAGATCGATATCGACGTTTACAAAGAGCAGCTGGAAGCCCGGCTTGGCCGCACCAGGGAAGTCATGCGTATTATGCTGAACAAAGCCCGAAAAAATCCGAAGCGGATTGTTTTTCCGGAAGGGGATAACGAAAAGATCCTTCGGGCAACACAGATTATCCGGGAAGAGCAGATCGCTACCCCAATTCTGCTGGGTGAGCCAAAGGTGATTAAGCAAAGGGCCGAAGAGTACAATGTGGACCTGAGCGGAGTAGAACTGATTGATCAGCTGCACTTTTCGGAAATCAAGGAATATGTGAAAGAGTATTATCGACTGCGTCAGCGGAAAGGTGTGAACTTGTATCAGGCGGAGCGGGATATGAAGCGCCGGAATTATTTCGGTGCCATGATGGTACATATGGGGGACGCCGACGGTCTGGTTTCTGGCGTGACCCGCCAATATCCCGATACCATCCGACCAGCGCTGGAGATCATACGGACTCGCGAAGATGCAAAGCACGTCGCCGGATTATACGTTCTGGTTTTCAAAAACGAGATTAAATTTCTTGCCGATACCACAGTGAATATCGAGAGCTCGCCGGAGACGCTGGCGGAAATTGCACTGCTGACCGCAGAGGAGGCCCGAAAGTGGGATGTAGAACCGCGGGTTGCCATGCTCTCGTTCTCCAATTTCGGAAGTGTTCGTCATGAGATGACCGCAAAGGTCCGGCGGGCCACCGAGATCGTCAAGCAGCAACGCCCGGAACTGAGCATAGATGGTGAAATGAATGCTGATCTGGCGGTGGAACCGGACATCATCAAAGAAAACTATCCGTTTTCCTCGCTCAAGGAATCGGCTAACGTGCTGATTTTCCCGGATCTGCAATCCGGTAACATCGCCTATAAACTGTTGCAGCGTCTGGGAGGTGCTGATGCCATTGGCCCAATCCTCATGGGGATGAAAAAGCCGGTCCACCTGCTCCAGGTTGGAAGTAGTGAGGTCAACGATGTGGTCAACATGACCGCCATCGCCGTGGTGGACGCTCAGGAGCCGATCCAGAAACTGCGCAGGTAAATTTTCAGAAAAAAGTGATTCGCTAAAGATAACCCGCTTTAAGCCGGGACCGGCTTAAAGCGGGGTGATTCTCCCGGTAAATTTTACCAAAATCTCCTGTTTTCTCATCCATTGTTTAATAATTCAACAATTCCTGGAATTACTCTGCATGTAACTGTAAACGCATTCAACGGCAATAAAAGATCAAGTACTAATTTACTTAATTATAATTAAATATAATATAGCAATTCTTACATATATAAATAAAAAATATATTTGTTCTTATATATGGGAAGCTTAGGGGGTTGCATCTCCCGGAAACATTCTCGTAACGTTGTCATCATTGGATTTGGATGGCGATCAGCCTGGTGGCACATGATTTGAAATAGGTGTTGGGGTTTTACAATACCGATCTGAATTGTCGTCAACTGTTCTGAGCACGGGAGGAATAATATATGAGAGTACTGAAACTGCCGAAAGTCAACCAGGATGAATTTGTCCTGGCGCTGCAGGAATTTGGTGAGGTGCATATTCCCATGGCGAAGGGGAAGGATAATTACATCTTTGGAAAAATGGAAGATCCGCAGGATATGGCCTGGGAATATTTGCGGACAATCACCCCGCCAAAAAAATACATGACTCCTCCAAAGGAAACCCTGGTGTCCTACGATACAAACATGGGATACGAGGAAGTCGATCCCGAGTATCCGGAGCGACAGATTCTGTTTGGCGTCCACCCGTGTGATATCCATGGTATAAAAATTTTGGATATGATTTTTGATGGGGAATATAACGATACCTATTATTACAAACGCCGCAAGGATGTTGCCATTATCGGACTGAGTTGCACGCCGGACGACAAGTGCTTCTGCCGTTCTATGGGGACGGACTTTGTGGAAACCGGATTTGATCTCTTCTTGTCCGAACTGGAGAAGAGTTACCTTGTGGCCGTTGGCTCCGGATTTGGCGATCAGATTATTCAGCATACGCAGGACCTGCTGCGCACACCCACCGATGACGATCGCAGAGAGTACCTGGAGACACGGAATAGTCGCCGGGAGGAATTTCAGGTGGAGCTGGACACCTCAGACTTACCTTATATCCTGGACCTGGAACGCGAAAGCGAGGTATGGGACGAAATCGGGGCCCAGTGTCTGGTATGTGGATCATGCAGTATGGTGTGCCCGACCTGCTACTGTTTCAATATCTATGATAAGCAGAACCTGGATGGGCAAACCGGCGATCGGATGCGGGAGTGGGATTCATGCCTGTTTAAGAATTATACCCGGGTGGCCGGCGGTGAAACATTCCGGGATACCAGAGCCGATCGGGTGAAGAACCGGTATCTGCACAAGCAGCGGCATTTTGTGGAAGAGTTCGGCCGGCCCAGCTGTGTGGGCTGTGGACGCTGTATTGATGCATGTCCTGCCGGAATTAACGTGGTAGAAGTATTTCAACGATTACGGGGAGTGACGACCTAAGGAGGATTTATGTTTCCATCGAATATATACGAGCTGGAAAGCCGGGCCAGAGAAGACAATCCGTATTTGCCGCAGTTGGGCAGGATTGTCCGCCGGGTGCCAATGGTCGAAGACAATTATCTGTTCCTGGTGCGATTCGATGATCCGGAGATCGGCGACAGCTTCACATACAAACCAGGGCAGTTTATGGAATTATCCGTAATCGGTACCGGTGAATCGCCAATATCCATCAGTTCCACGCCGACCAGGAAGGGATTGCTGGAATTTTGTGTCCGCCGGATGGGACGGAATACCAATGCGCTGTATCGGTTGAAGGACAACGACATCATTGGACTACGTGGGCCGTACGGCAACGGTTTCCCTGTGGAAGAGATGGAAGGATCAAACCTGCTGCTCATTGCCGGCGGACTGGGAATGGCTCCGCTGCGATCTCTGCTCAATTATGCGCTGGATATGCGCCATAAATATGAGCGGATTATTCTGATGTACGGCAGCAAATATCCGGAGGATATCCTGTTTCGGGATGAATTGGAATCATTGGAATCGCGGGAGGATATCGAATGCCTGCTGACGGTAGAACAGGCCTATGATTTACCGGATGCCAAGCCGTGGCACGGCAAGATCGGGATGGTCACGGATCTCTTCAAAGAGATCGATAATATTGACATCTATAACACGTATGCGGTCGCCTGTGGCCCGCCCATTTTTTACAAATTTGTGATCCAGGAATTACTGGACCGACAATTCCCGAAAGATAAAATCCTGATGTCGCTGGAACGCCGGATGGAATGCGGAATCGGGAAATGCGGACACTGTGGGATCGGTTATAAGTATACCTGCATCGACGGTCCGGTTTTTACCTATTGGGATGCGATGAACCTGCCGGAAATGATAGACTGAGGGAGGAGATAACGGTGAGTAATAAACCACGAGTCGGCATTTACGGATTAACGTCGTGTGCCGGCGATCAGCTGGCTATTCTGAATTGTGAGGACGAACTCCTGTCCCTGGCCTCCGCCCTGGATATTAAATCCTGGGTGATGGCGCAGTCCGTGAACGACGAGGAGTCCGAACTGGACATCGCGTTTGTGGAAGGTGTGATTGGTTCCGACCGGGATTTGGAGACGCTCCGGAGCGTTCGGAAACGTGCAACTATCTTAATTGCTATCGGCACGTGCGCTGTCTGGGGTGGAGTTGCGGCAATGAAAAACCATCTCTCCAGAGAACGGATGCGGGAACTGGTATACGGGGATAAAGCGGAACATATTGATATCCAAAAGGCGCTGCCGTTAAAGGCGGCTGTCGATGTGGATTACGAGCTCGCTGGCTGTCCGATAGAAAAGCACCAATTTCTGACTTTGGTCGGTTCACTACTCCATGGAGACCTGCCCGAATTTCCGCAGGTGCCGGTCTGCAGCGAGTGCAAGATGAATGAAAATGAGTGCCTGCTGGTACACCGTGAGGAGGTCTGCTGTGGGGCGTTGACGCTCGCCGGATGCGGTGCCAGGTGCCCCAGTTTGAATATTGCATGTGTCGGCTGCCACGGCCCGGTGGAAGAGGCGCACTATAACGCCAACTTTCGGGCATTGCGGGCGCACAATCTCTCCAAAGATGATATTATGCGGAAGATGAGCATCTTTTCATCACCGGCCTGGATGCCCAAGGTGCTGCTCCAGGATGACTCACTTGAAAAGGAGGGAGACTATGCCAAAACAAATTAACCAGTCCATCGATATTCCGCATCTTGGAAGGGTCGAAGGTCATGGCGGAATCCACGTGGAGATTACGGATGGCGAAATTTCCCAGGTGGATATGGAAATCTATGAAGGTTCACGGTATTATGAAGTCCTGGTCGTGGGGAAACACTTTACCGATGTCCCACCAATCGTCTCGCGGGTGTGTGCTATCTGTTCAGCCGACCATACCCTGGCATCCCAGATGGCAGTTGAGGACGCTATGGGCATCGAAATTACGCCGCGTACTCGTCTGTTACGCGGACTTTTGCTGCACGGTTCGATGATTGAAAGCCACGCACTCCATGTGTTTGCACTGGCACTTCCGGATCTGCTGGGATATCCGAGTTTGCTGGCCATGGTAGATGACTATCCGGAACAAGCCACTATTGGACTGGAACTAAAGAAGCTCGGCAACACTGTCCAGGAGATGATCGGCGGCCGGGCCATCCATCCCGTGAATGCTGTGGTCGGTGGTTTCGGCAAAATCCCTTCCAAAGATGACCTGATCCATCTGGCTGATCAGCTGGAACATGGCTTGCATGATGCCCTGAAACTCGTTGATCTGTTGGGATCACTGGATCTCCCGGATTATTCTGACGAAACCAACATCTATGCCGCCCTGCATAATGCTGAGGAACGATATAGCTATCTCGGGCATGAAATATTTACGTCGACCGGGGAGCGAAAGCCAATCCACAAGTTCCGCGAAATATGCCATGAACGGGTAGTGGGCCATTCCACGGCCAAGCAGAGTCTGTATTCGGACAATCCGTTTATGACTGGGGCCCTGGCGCGGATTAACATTAACGGTCATCTGCTGGAAGGAAAAGCCAAAGAAGTCCAGGAACAACTGTTGTCGGACCTCCCGAATTACAATGACCTGCACAATAACACCGCCCAGTTCATCGAAATAATTCATTCGCTGCAACGAGCACACTACCTGGTTCAGCAATTGATACAAGAACCACTGGACGACGAAAACCCCATCCGGAAGACCGGGAAATCCGGTGTTGGCGTTGGTGCGCTGGAGGCGCCGCGCGGTACCCTGTACCACTACTACGAGATCGATAAAGCGGGCGTCGTTACAGATGCGGATATCATCACTCCGACGGCGCAGAACCTCGCGAATATCGAAAAGGATTTCCGGACTGCAGTAGAGCAGAAGATCGAGAGTTCTCATGATGAACTGAAGCACCAGCTGGAGATGATCGCCCGGGCCTACGACCCGTGTATCTCCTGTGCCGTACATCTGGTGGATGTGATGTTTCGGGATGAACGGGAAGGGGTATAGGGTAGGGAACAACCTGTTGGTAGTAACCGCTTTAGCGGTGTTTGGGCAGAATGAAAAAGGCAGAAGTGGTAAAACTGAAGGAAACTGGAAATATCAGGCGGGACCAAAAACCAGTGACCCAAAACTGTGGACACACCACGCTTGACCGTATTAACGATAACACCGTAACACAATAACACTTTAACACAGTTTTAACCCGAACACTTGAACACTTAAACACTATAACACAGTAACACTCCGCCGGAGGTGGAAACACAAGAACACGCTGTTACAGGAGCACCTGTCTCAAAGAGATCCCTATGGGAAACACCCAAACACATCAACACGGCCGTTACCTTATCGCCGGGGCGGGTAATACCCTCATGGGCGATGATGGGGTCGGGATCCGGGTGGTAGAATCGTTGGAACAACACCAAGATTTCCCCTACGATTTACGCTATTGCGGCACGGACCTTCTCACCCTGGCAACGGTGAAAAAAAAGTACCTCCACATTATAGTGATTGATGCCGTTCGATGCGGAGTGTCACCTGGGACGATTCATTGGTTTACCCCGGATCACCTGGAGAGTTACTCCTTAAGTGGTTCGGCCCACCAGATTTCGGCATGCGAGGCACTTGCATTGCTCCCTTTGATGAACCCCCTCCTCGGCGAGACATCGTTCTCTATCGTCGGAATTGAGCCTGCTGACACTTCCTTCGGTGAGCAGCTCAGTCCACCGATACATCGCGTAGTTTCAAAAGTCGTAAAAGTCTTTCTGCAGGAGGACGGTCCGGCAGAGGTAATCCGCTTGTGCAGGAGAAGAGAGACACCCTTGCCTGGGTAACGCGCTGAGAAAATATTTTATAGAATAGTAAAAATTTTGTGTAAAAATCTGTTTTTCTATGATGTGATATCGTAATTTCATTTTACCACTTGAACGTAGCACTCGAACTCTATTCCGAACGGATCGTCATATGAAAAAATCTCCGTTGAAGATCCTGGCGATTAATCCGGGCTCCACATCAACCAAAGTTGCATTATTCCAGGATACCGAGGGAACCACTCGGCAGAATTTGGAGCATTCACCGGAAGAGTTGAACAAATTCGACTCGATCTGGAGCCAACTGGACTTCCGACTGGCAGCGATAGAAGCATTCCTCTCAGAGACCTTGTCTGAAGGTGAATCGTTAGATGGCGTTGCAGGGAGGGGAGGTTTGCTCAGACCAGTTCCTGGCGGAGTCTACGAGGTGAATGCGGATATCGTCAAAGATGCAGAAGTTGGATATCAGGGTGAGCACGCGTCCAATTTGGGGTGCGCACTGGCTGAACACATTGCACAGCAGTACGACACCAGGGCGTTCATCGTCGACCCGGTTAGTACGGATGAAATGGAGGATATCGCGCGGATTTCGGGACATCCGGCTATCGAACGCCGTGGATTGAGTCACGCGCTGAACCTGCACTATGTCGCCTGCAAAGCATCAGAATCAGCCGGTTTGAATCCTGTTGAATCAAAGTTCGTTATCGCTCATCTTGGAGGGGGCATTTCGGTGGCCCCGGTCGACGGTGGACGAATTATCGATGTAAACGATGCCAATAACGAAGGGCCGTTTTCCACGACCCGCTCCGGAACACTTCCACCGGTAACCCTGGGCGAATGGATAGTTAACAGCGAATTTACTATAAATGAAGTTCGCAATGAACTGTTGAAAAAAAGCGGATTATTGGGGTATCTCGGGATCGCGGACGGAAAGGAAATACAGCAACGGATTGAAAATGGCGATTCGGAAACCGAGCAGATCATCTGCGCGATGGCGTATCAGGTTGCCAAAGAGATTGCAGCAATGAGTTCGGTACTTTGTGGTAATGTGGACAGCATTATTCTCACCGGCGGGCTGGCGAAATTGCCAGCGCTTGTCCAGCAAATCATAAAGCGGACTGAGTGGATTGCCCCTGTCACCGTGATGGCCGGAGAATACGAAATGGAGGCGCTGGCCAATGGGGTGTACCGCGTGTTGACCGGAAAGGACGGCCCAAAGCATTATCCCTCAGGAGAAACACCGAAATGATTCGTAGCTTTGCAGAGCTCGTATCAGTAGCTAGGTCAGGAGAAGCTAAGCGTGTCGTAATTGCCGGCTGTGGAAATAAGGCAGTCGTCGAAGCTGTCCGCCACGCGGCAGAGGAGGAATTTTCAGTACCGATACTGATCGGAAATGAAAAAGACGTTGAGCAGGCACTGCCGCACTTTCCGGCGGAAGCGTTTGTATTGACTTTCACGGAGGAGGATGACAGGAGTATCGCAGACACTGCCGTTTCGCTAATCATGAATGGCGAGGGAGATATTCTCCTGAAGGGGAGTGTATCAACCGAACTGCTGATGAAGGCCGTACTAAACAAGAAAGCCGGTATCCGGGATTTTGATCTACTTAGTGACTGCTTCCTGTTCGAAACCGATGACCGAATAGTCACTATCACTGACGGCGGCGTCGTACTCTATCCGGATGTCGACCAAAAGCAACGCCTCATAGAAAATGCCGTCAGACTTTACCATTCCCTGGGATACGAGGAGCCGAAAGTGGCCGTCTGTGCCGCCATCGAAAATGTAAACGAAAAAATGCAGGCCACTGTGGATGCCGCCGAATTAACTCGACGCAACCGGGAGGGCGAACTCACCGGATGTATCGTGGACGGGCCGTTGGCGCTGGATCTGGCTCTGTCCCAGGAAGCGCTGGCAATCAAGGGTGTTGAGTCACCATTGAACGGCTCTGCGGATATTTTAGTAATGCCGAACATCGAGGTGGCAAATATGGTGGCAAAGAGCACCCAATACATCGCCGGGAAAGAGGCGGCGCATATCATCATGGGGGCCAGCAATCCGGTATTGATTCCCAGTCGATCGGATACGGCGCGAGGGAAATATTTGAGTATTGCGCTGGCAGTTGCGGTGTCGTAATAAGTGTTTTTTTGACTAGCCCCGGGCTTCAGCCCGGGGGCAATGATTATTCAAAGAAGTAATTTTGTTATCCCGCTGATACTTTCTAATTAAAAAATTCCCGAGGTCTCTGTTTCGGAGTCACTTAGAGACACGGTAGGTAGGCGGTTCGCGTCCAATGGGGGAGGGATCCTGAGCCGGACCATCGAATCTTCGGACGCTATGAATAGCGTCCCTACCGGGGCGATTCCTGGGATTGTTCGGCGCGCAAGAACAGAGGTTGGATGAGCTAAAGGATGATGACGCTCTTAGGTGATTTTGGGGTGCGGAATCACAGTGGATGGGCGGATGCTCTGCCTCGGGTAGTTCTTTTGAGGACTCTTAATGTCCAAGTGTTCTATATAAGTAAGACTAACAAAAGTATCTAAAAAATTTTAGATGTCTAAAGTGATACTTGGAAGTATGCGTGTTATTAATTCCGAATACCAAGTAGAAAATTATTTTTCTTTGTAATCTGCCAACCACTGCTCCACTTCCGGCACTAGCTCTTCAATAATCCGCTCCCGGGTTTCCCGGAACGCCTGACGGATGTGTTCTGTGGAACCCTTCACATGAATCGGATCCGGAAACGGGATGTGCATCCGTTCACCCTTCTCCGTGGGGACAAGCGGGCATCGTTCGTCGGCATTGTCACACACGGTAATAATCAGGTCAAAATCGTTCACCTTCAGCTCGTTCCAGTGCTGGGATTTTTGACGCCGGATATTAATACCGATTTCCTTCATCACATCGATAGCCATGGGATGGACTACACCGGAGGGGTTACTGCCGGCGCTATAAATTCGCGCTTTGTCTGCATATTTTTCCCGAAGTAAGCCTTCGGCAATTTGGCTCCGGCAGCTGTTTCCGGTACAAACAACCAATATCGCGGGCTTGTTGGTATCTGGCTTTTTCCAAAACATGGTGAGGAATATAAGAAATATGCACTCAAGCCCGAAGAAAAAGTCATAGCTGTTTGGAAAAAATATTCGAACAAGTAGATTATTATAGTCACCGTGAATTCAGGAAGGGAGTTATCCATGGATTTGGAACAGTTGCGATCTAAAATTTCCGCATTTCGGGAATCGCGAATTATTTATACCGCCCTGCACTGGCGACTTTTCGATTTTATCAAAGATGGTAACACTGCTAAAAACATAGCAGAAAGTGCCGAAACGGATTCCCGGGGCACAGAACGGCTTCTGAATGCTTTGGTGGCCATGGAAATTCTGCAGAAAGACAACGGGAAATTCCGGCATACCGAATTGAGCCGCCGATACCTCACCGAATCCAGCCCGGAGTCACAGCTGGAGAGCCTGCTGCACAGTGGACAGAGCTGGAAAAACTGGAGTGATCTCCCGGAGATTGTGAAAACCGGTGAACTCCCTGAGCGTAAACGGGTCTTCGACGATCCGGAGCGGTATCGCACTTTTATTCTTGCCATGCACGATTACCAGGAAGAACAGGCACCGGAAGTTGTACGTCAGTTAGAGGTAAAGCCAAACGCCCGGATTCTGGACTGTGGAGGCGGACCGGGTACCTACGCCAGAGCTTTTGCCAGAGAATATCCGCAGGCAGCCGTAACGCTGTTTGATCTGCCTGACGCGATTGAAATAGCCAAAGAATTCGAATCTCCACCGCAAAACCTCGATTATCGCAGCGGTGATTTCTTTCTCGATGACCTTGGTGGATCCTATGATCTGGTATTTCTCTCGAACATCATCCATTCCCATTCACCGGAACGGAATAAAATCCTGCTGCGCCGAATAGCGGAAGCATTGGCTTCTGGTGGCGAACTCATCATCAGAGATCGCTACCTGGATGAGACCGGGACCGTTCCAAAGGGAGCAGTAATTTTCGGACTCCACATGCTAGTCAACAACCTGGAAGGCGGGACGTATACCGTGGATGAGACGCAGAAATGGCTCCGAGAGACTGGGTTCGAAAATCCCGATTACCGGACAATTGAAAATCATACTGAGGTGGTTATTGGGTATAAGGAATAGGGTATAGGGTGACGGCATTGTTTCGTAATTTTTCTCAAACTTTCTCTTATTCCTAATCAGGTTATTAATTGAGGGAGAATGGAAAAGGGAGAAAGGAGAATGGGAAAACTGTTGGTGGTTCGTAGTTGGTTGTTTGTTGTCGGGAAGGTAGAATGGTTTCAGAGGGGAAAATTGAATGCTTATGAAATACAACAACTAACAACCAACTACCAACAATCAGAAACCAACAAAAACGCGGCTAAAGAGGTAACTACCAACACGCGAAGCGTTCCAGACACCGGACGATGGACTCAAGACTCTTGACCCTATTCAACTATAACAACAGTAACACGAAAACACTTTAACACATTTTTTACTGCTTTAACGTGATAAAATCAGTCACATCCCTTCTCAATTCTGGGAAGCGAAAAATAGCCCAATCCCATGTAGATACCGGCATTGCCGCATTCGTGATACTGGCACAAACCTTGTAATATTGTTTAACAGACTATCACCGTGCCCGTCACAGGAGGAAAGTATGAACATTGGAATTATCCGGGATCACGCCAACCAGGAGCACCGGGTGGCACTGACGCCCTCAGGTGTTGGTAGCCTCCATAAAAATGACCACACTATTTTCCTGGAAGAAGATGCCGGCATCCATTGCAATTTCCATAATGCCTACTATGAAGAGGCAGGCGCGACCATCGTCTATTCCAGAGAAGAGGTATTTCAGCGCGCTGACCTTATTCTGAAAGTCTCCCCTCTGACTATCGAAGATTGTGGGTTCCTGCGTCGCGAACAGATTGTGTTCGGATTTCATCACCTGGCCGTAGAGTCATCGGAAGTTATCGATGCCCTGATTGAGAAGCGTATTACGGCCATCGGATACGAGATTATCGAAGATGACCACGGTGACCTACCAATTCTCACATCCATGAGCGAAATCGCCGGGCAGATGAGCGTCCACGTGGGCGCCCACTATCTACAGAATGAACAGGACGGGCGCGGCATATTGTTCGGCGGACTCCCGGGCGTCCCGGAAGCTGCTGTCGTCATTCTCGGAGCAGGCGTGGTTGGACTGAATGCGACGCAGTCAGCACTGGGGCTCGGTGGCCATGTGGTCCTCCTGGACAGTAACGTGAGGAAACTGCGCAAAGCCGCGAACCTCTTTGGAAAACGCGTCACTACAGCGCTTGTGAACGATCGCAATCTTCGGAAGGCGGTGGAATTTGCGGATGTTTTGATTGGTGCAGTGCTCATTCACGGCGATCGGACACCGCACCTGGTGACCAGAGAGCACGTGCAATCCATGAAGCGCCGGGCTGTGGTGGTGGATGTCTCCATCGATCAGGGCGGATGTGTGGAGACCAGCAGGCCGACGTCACTGGCAAATCCGTCGTATACCGAGGAGGACGTCATTCACTATTGCGTACCGAATATGCCATCGAATGTCGCGCGGACGGCCACATATGCATTGACGAACGCCAGCCTGCCGTTTATCACCGGCATCGTGGATCAGGGCTTAAATAATATGCTAGAGCGGGATAATGCCCTCCGGCGAGGTATATATTTTTATGAAGGCACCTGTACCAGAAAGCGTACTGCCGAGCAATTCGATATCGAATATCGGGATATCGATAACCCGTTTCTACGACAATAACGACTAAAGGCCAGAATCCCCCCATATGCACTGGCACGACCTCTATCAGACAAAACAGACTTCCCCCGAAGATGCAGTAAAGATCATCCAGTCCGGCGATAATGTATTCATCCCGATCAGTTCCGGAGCTCCGCAAAAATTAATCCCTGCACTTGTTGCCCGCGGACATGAACTGGAAGATGTGAAGATCATCCACTTTTCCACCCTCGGTCCCGCGAAATATACTGACCCGGAATTTGAAGGCCACTTTCGACATATCGCATTTTTCATCGGTGGCAATGTGCGCCAGGCGGTAAATGAAGGCCGCGCCGATTATGTACCGGTCTTCTATCACGAAGCGCCGGCGCTGTTCAAAGAGGGCGTCTACTCATTGGATGTGGCAATGATTCATGTATCGCCGCCGGATGAGCATGGCTTTTGCAGTTACGGCGTCGCTGTGGATGCCACCAAGCCGGCTGCTGAGTCAGCAAAGACCGTTATTGCCGAGGTAAATCCGAATATGCCGCGGACATTGGGAGACAGTTTTATCCACGTCCGGAACATCGACCACATCGTACCGACGGATTACCCGCTGGAGGAATATCCCCCGGCAGAGTACACGGAGACTCATGCCAAGATAGCCCAATACATCGCCGACCTCATCGAGGACGGTTCCACAATACAACTCGGAATAGGCGGGATTCCGGAGGCTGTGTTGACCTACTTACACGACAAAGCGGATCTGGGGGTGCATACGGAAATGTTTTCCGACGGGCTTATCGAGTTGATCGAGCGGGGGATTGTAACCTGTGCAAAGAAGGCGCTCCATCCGGGGAAGATCATCGCAACCTTTCTTATGGGCAGTCATACGTTGTACAATTTTGTGGACAATAATCCCATGATCGAATTCCGGCCGGTCCATTACGTCAACGATCCGGCGGTGATTGCCCAGAACAATCAGATGGTAGCAATTAATTCGGCGCTACAGGTGGATTTTACCGGTCAGATCTGTGCTGATTCACTGGGACATAAGTTCTACAGCGGCTTCGGCGGACAGCTGGACTTTATCCGCGGCGCAGCCCACTCGAAGGGCGGCAAGCCGATTATCGCTTTACCAGCAACAGCGTCTGACGGAAAAGTGTCCAGAATTGTACCGGAGCTCTATTCCGGTGGAGGCGTGGTGACAACACGCGCAGACGTACACTATGTAGTGACGGAGTACGGTGTCGCGAATCTACATGGGAGAACAATCCGGGAGCGGGTGAAGGCGTTAATCGGAATCGCGGCGCCACAGTTTCGGGAAGAATTGACCGCAAAGGCCAAAGACTTTAACTATATCTGAGAATGAATCTAACAGAAAATATCGGGGACACTCTATGAGTGCAAAAAAATCGCGAGGAATGGTATTTTTCCGGGTGGAGGAGTGTAAAGGCTGCAGCCTCTGCGTGGATGCGTGTCCGGTGAACGTGCTGGAGCTATCGCCGGAGTTGAACAGTCACGGATATCACCCGTCGACCTATAAGGGAGAAGGTTGTACTGGCTGCGGTGTCTGTTATTATGTTTGTCCGGAGCCGGGCGGTATTAAAGTGTATAAACGCTACAATCCTGAAGTGCATGGCGCGGAGGCGGCATAATGTCAAAACTATTGATTAAAGGCAATGAAGCCGTTATTAAAGGGGCGCTGCTAGCCGGATGCGACGCCTTTTTTGGCTATCCTATAACTCCGGCATCAGAGATTGCGGAAGCGGCCGCGTACTATTTTCCGGAAGTGGGAGGAACATTTCTGCAGGCCGAAAGTGAGGTCGCATCAATAAACATGGTCTACGGTGCCTCTGCTTCAGGCCAACGGGTGATGACGGCTTCATCCAGCCCGGGCATCAGCCTGAAGCAGGAAGGCGTCTCCTATATCGCCGGTGCAGAATTACCCGCGGTCATCATTGATATCATGCGTGGCGGCCCCGGACTCGGAAACATTGCACCGGAACAGTCGGACTATAATCAAGTGGTGAAAGGTGGCGGTCACGGGAACTTTAAAACGCTGGTGCTGGCGCCGAACAGCGCGCAGGAGATGTGCGACCTGACAATGCTGGCGTTCGACCTGGCGGATAAATATCGGAATCCGGTGTACGTTCTCGCCGACGGTTTCATCGGCCAGATGATGGAACCGGTTGATTTCCCAAAACCGAACAGGCAAATCCCAGAGAAGTCCTGGGCGGTTCAGGGAACGGCCGAGACCAGCGATAACCTCATCGCTTCCATCGAACTTGATCCGGATGATCTGGAAGAACTCAACCGGAAACTCCAGAAAAAATATCAGCAGATGGAAGAGGAAGAGGTCCGCGTCGAAGAATACCGGTGTGAGGACGCAGATGTTATCCTCATTGGATTCGGGATCGTCTCCCGGGTTATCCACTCCGCCGTGGATAAACTCCGCGAAATGGATGTGAAAGCCGGGATGTTACGTCCGATTACATTATTCCCGTTTCCTAAGGATTATATTCGAGAATATGCGAACCAGGTGAGCAAATTTTGGGTTATGGAGCTGAACAACGGTCAAATGGTAGACGACGTCCGGTTAGCGGCGCCATCGGGAACGGAGATTGAATTCTACGGCCGCATGGGCGGCAATGTAATGAGCACTGAAGAGATTATTAACAAGGTGCTGGAGGGACAGTCATGAGCGAAAATATCCTGAAAAAACCCGAATCGTTTTACGACGACTTCCAGCGAAAACCTGGAGCGGATACACTGACGACGCATTATTGTCCCGGCTGCGCTCACGGGGTACTGCATAAACTGGTTGCCGAGGCGCTGGACGATCTCGGCGTCAGGGAGAAGACAATTTTTATCAGTCCGGTGGGGTGCAGCGTGTTTGCGTATTACTATTTCCACACTGGAAACGTCCAGGCGGCCCACGGTCGCGCATCCGCTGTGGCTACAGCGGTGAAACGTGCGCATCCGGACAGCATTGTGATAAGCTACCAGGGCGACGGCGATCTCGCCGGTATCGGTGGGAACAATATCCTCCAGGCGGCGAACCGCGGCGAAAATTTTACGACCATCTTTGTCAATAATGCGATCTATGGGATGACCGGCGGACAAATGGCGCCGACCACGTTGATTGGCCAAAAAACCACGACCACTCCCAGAGGAAGAGCGTTCGAGAATGAAGGATACCCAATGCGGGTCTCTGAATTGCTTGCGACGCTGGATGCGCCATCATACATCGAGCGGGTGATGATTGGCGATCCCAAGTATACGATGAAGGCCAGAAAAGCGATCCGGAAAGCCATCAAGGCGCAGATTGAAGGGAAAGGCTTTTCGCTGGTAGAGGCCCTTTCGGCTTGTCCCTCCGGGTGGAAGATGACTCCGGTAGAGGCTAAAAACTGGGTGCAGGAAGAGATGACCAAGATCTTCCCGCTGGGCGTCACTCGGGATAAGATCGCAGAAATTGAGGGGAAGGTCCATAACCGGAACGGGAACGGCCGGAAGCCCTTGTCGGATAAGGAACTGGTGAAGACGCTGGATATTCCGGAGGCAGAGACCAGCACAATCTACCCGCTTCCCGAAGTCGAGGATCGGTATAAACATTCGGAGATCAAAATCGCCGGGTTCGGCGGACAGGGCGTGCTGTCGCTGGGCGTCGCATTGTCGCAGATGGGGATGATTCACCAGTATCACGTAAGCTGGTTGCCGTCCTACGGCCCGGAAATGCGCGGCGGAACAGCCCATTGCCACGTCAAACTGGATCACGAACCCATTGGAGCGCCATTGATTGAGAACCCAACTATCCTGGTGGCAATGAACAAGCCATCAATGGACAAATTTGAACCGAATGTTGTGGAAGGCGGAGATGTATTTTACAACAGTTCCTTGATTGATGAGCCGCCCTCCCGGACCGATGTGAATGCGATTCCGGTGAATGCCACTGAAATCGCTGACGAACTGGGCAACACGAAGGCTGCGAATATTGTAATGCTTGGCGGAATAATCGCCAAAACCGGAATCCTGGAGCTGGAGGCAGTAGTCAATGAAATGCACCAGCTCATCAAAAAGAAACAGTATGTGGATCTCAATGTGAAAGCGGTGAAGGCCGGCTTTGAGGCCGTCCAATCAATGTCACCCTGAATGAAAGATACATGAAACTTATACTATCCGTTCTGTTGAGTCTTTCCTCAAAGGGGTGAGAGGAAAAGTAGATATTCGGAAGCAGTTTTTTTGTCCGTTTATCGGCCTTGGCATTCGGTTTGAAACGCCTACACCTCACTACCTATCAGAACCCAAACTCCCTCCGGTCAAACAGTGGGTTCCGATGTACGGCAGTTCGGCAGCCGTTTCAAACCGAATGCCACAGTCGGATTTTTTGGCACTTTTTTTAAAAAAAGTGCAGACTATCCAAGTAGTGTTTTATCCGCCTCGATTATACCATTTAATGATTACCTGAAACCCATGGCTACACCTTCTTCCACTTCTTTTTTCTTGACAAAAAAAGTGATCAAAAAGTCAAGGCCCCGATAAAGGCGACTACTCAAAATCCAAGATTTTGGTCGTCCCTAATCGGGGTAAACTGGTGTTTCCAATTTTGACCGCCGCTCGCTGAAGCGGTGCCCAATATAGACAGTCCAACGGGATCCCTTCCGGGACATGGCCAAGGAAAACAGAATCATAGTTTTTATAAAACGGAACTCAGTTATCTGATTGCCGTGGTGATTGTTGAAGCAACGCACTCACCTTTGGTATTTCTTCGTAATGAGAGAAAGAACAACAAATGAAGTTTTGATTTGAATAGATCTGTTTGTCAAAGTAACTCTCTTTTTCTATGTTGGATGAATTCCGAAGCGAAAAATCACAAACAGCAGAGGTGTACGGCCATCTCCGAGACGATATTACGCGAATTTCCGCCAAATCCGAACCTGGTGAATTACCACACCCGCCGGCAGATGACAACTATGATGTCCGAACGCTATACGCCGGACTCCGACTGGTATCCCAGCGGTTGGACTCGGAAACTCGGAGCTATCGCTGGCATTACAAACATCCATCTGATGCGCCATAAACTCCGTCTGAAGAGGAATCCGGAAATGTCCTGGGATAAAATTATTCCATCGGTGGAGGCTGTGCTCATCGGAGCATGGGAAGGTATTGAAATCAAGGAAGCGCCGGAGGTGGTAAACGATCGCCGGGAATTTGAATTACCCGATGGACTCTATTTTGAAAAACGTCGTGTTTTTGAGGGAGTCGATCACTCTAAAAAATATACTCCGGCGGAAAAATTATATGAGATCCCGGGAATTACAACGCTTGTGTTTTATAAGGATCAGGTGACAGTGAAGCGAGGGTATTGCTATCCATGGGAGGAGATAGAACCGGAGGTTATCGAGGTGCTTCAAAACCTAACGGTATGAACCGTGACCTGAATAGCCCCGGGCTCTAGCCCGGGGATCAAAGGCCCAAATGAGTATTATAGCTTAATAGGATATGAATGGACGAAGACAAATTGTTTTTTAAGATTCAAAAAAGTGTATAGAAAGGGAAAATAGATGACCAATAAAACAATCAATATTTCCGAGATTGAGCCCAAAACCACCACTCACGGATCAATCTACGAGTGGTCACGACAAAAGATCACTGATAAACTCGACGGAGAAAAACTCGGCGCCAGTATCTACGAACTCCCGCCGGGAAAACGTGCATTCGTCTATCATTTCCATCATGCTAATGAAGAACTTTTTTTCGTTCTCGAGGGAAATGGTACTGTCCGAACTCCGGAAGGGAATCAGGAGATCACCGAAGGCGATTTCTTCGTGGCGGTGACCGGAAAAGAGGGGGCGCATCAAATTATCAATAATTCGGATGAACCGCTGCGCTACCTAGCCGTCAGCACGATGATTGAGCCGGAAGTTGTTGAGTATGAGGATTCGGAAAAGGTGTTCGTGATGGCTGGCGCGGCGCCGGGTGGAGACAAGGACCGGCGAGACCTGAATCTCATCTTTAAGCAGGCGGATGCCACCGATTACTGGGATGGCGAACCTGAATAATTCTGCTCAGCTGTTTTCAACGACACGAACGTCCGGAGAGACTTCTCCCCGCTGGATGAGCCAGTTAATGGTATCTTCAAGAATTCGAAGCAGCGGGCGATAGGAGTATCCCAGTTTCTCTTCCGAAGCAGCGGAACTGAAGTTGTAATATTTGCCGAAATAATCTTCTACGAATTCAGGGGTGATCATCGGTTCGGTATGAAACATGCCGGAAATCCATTTCACCGGATGGGCCAGAACTTTGCCCGCTCCGGAACTTAAATGAATTGCCGGTGCAGATCGGGTGCTCATTTCGGAAATTTGTTGCAACAAATCCGCAATAGTAATCCCTGTTCCAGCCAAAATATACCGTTCTCCCGGCAGTCCGTGTTTTTCCGCGAGCAGCATCCCTTCAACCACATCCCTGACGTCTGTAACCGAAAGAGCCCCATCATAGGAAAACGGTATTTTTCCGTTTAGAAAATCCCGGACAATACCGTTGGAAGGCGTAATTTTATAATCGTTCGGCCCCAGAACCAATCCCGGAAGGACAAAAACCACATTGAGATCCAACTCCTTTGCCATCTCTCTGGCAACCTGCTCCGAGCGGGTTTTGGCAACATTATACGGGGATGCCGGATTCTCATTCCAGTCCGACGGCCCGCGCCCATGGTCAAACGAGTCACCCCCGCCAATGGAAACGGCAGAACTCACGTAGATAAGTTTCCTGATCCCTTGTTTTTTCGCGGCCTGGAGCACATTCCGGGTTCCCTCAATAGCCGGTTTAATGATTTCCAGTTCCGGGTTGACGGCTGCTGTTTTATAGACCGCCGCCGTATGGTAGACCACATCGCACCCCGCCATGGCATGAACGAGCGAATCCGGAACTAACAGGTTTGCTTCGGCTGTTTCAATATCCAGTTCCTGGATCGGCTCTAGATTACTAGTGGAGCGAATGGTGCCACGAACTGTCCGACCCTCTGCTAGCAAGGCCCGGCAGAGAGAATTTCCGATGTGACCGGTGGCTCCGGTAACGAGTACTGGCATGCCTGTCCTCATCTTTTGTTTTGAATATCTGGTAATTTGTAATATAAGGAATCATTCCGGGAGAACACGCCATTTTCACCAGAGACATTATGTTTGAATTTCATCGGATTAAAAGTTAAAATCAGGTTCACAGGGAAAGCCTCACTGATTTTTACCGGGTTTTAATTGGCTAAACCCCTAGGAACATTTCTTTCCACGAAGAAAATTAAGCGGTAAAAGGACTACTATTTTACAGCATCCAGCAACATCGTCACCCATCATCCGGGGGCTTGTAACACTACTCATTATTTATATGAAACAAAAACTTATCCACTTTTTATAGCAGAGAAGGAATACGTATGTCATCGGCTATCAGTTTCTTTGAACAGGTTAACCGCAGCTTTGATAAGGCGGCGCAATATACGGATCATTCCCAGGGGTTGCTGGATCAGATAAAAAATTGTAACAGTGTCTATCATATTGCCTTCCCGCTGGAGCGGGATGATGGCTCAATAGAGGTCATCCATTCCTGGCGTGCCGAGCACAGTCATCACAAGCTGCCGGTGAAGGGCGGTATCCGCTATGCTATGAACGTCAACGAAGATGAAGTGATGGCTCTGGCCGCGTCGATGACCTACAAATGCGCCATCGTCGACGTGCCGTTTGGTGGTGGCAAGGGGGGCGTGAAAATTTCGCGCCCCCAGTATTCGCAGGATGAGTTGGAGCGGATAACCCGGCGGTACACATTTGAACTGGTGAAAAAGAATTTTATCGGCCCGGGATCAGATGTGCCGGCGCCGGATTATGGTACCGGTCCCCAGGAGATGTCCTGGATCGCCGATACCTATATGGCCATGTCCGTCAACGAGTTGAACACCATGGCCTGCGTAACCGGGAAACCGGTCTCTCAGGGAGGCGTTCGCGGACGGCTGGAAGCCACGGGCCGTGGCGTTTGCTTTGGCATCCGGGAAGCGTGTGATCGTCCGGAAGATATGCAATCGCTGGGATTCAGCACCGGCCTCGGCGACAAAACCTTTATTATACAGGGTTTGGGAAATGTGGGATACCATGCGGCCAAGTTTATGCAGGAGGGGGGCGCCACGCTGGTCGGTGTCTCGGAATACGAAGGCGGCATTTACAACCCTGATGGCCTGGACGTAGACGAAGTGGTTTCCCACCGGAAAGAGTCCGGTGATATCCACGACTTTCCGGGAGCAGAAAATATTGAATCCTCCCTGGAAACGCTGGAGAAAGAGTGTGATATCTTAATCCCGGCGGCGCTGGAGAACCAAATCACCAGGGAGAACGCGCCTCGTATCCAGGCAAAAATCATTGGCGAGGCAGCCAACGGCCCGGTGACAGCGGATGCCCATGACATCCTTACGGAAAAAGGGTGTTTAATTATTCCGGATTTCTACCTGAACGCCGGCGGGGTGACCGCCTCGTATTTTGAGTGGCTCAAGGATCTGTCGCATGTTCGGTTCGGCCGCATGCAGAAACGGTTCGATGAATCCTCAAATATGCGTATCCTGGATTCGATGGAGGAACTCGCCGGAAAGCGCTTCTCCACTATTGATAAAAAACAGGTGGCGCAGGGACCAAGCGAAGAAGACCTGGTGAACTCCGGTCTCGAGGAAACCATGATTGTTGCGTACAACGAAATACGAGAGGTGCAGAACCAGCATGGCGGGAAGGTCGATATGCGTACCGCCGCATTTATAGATGCCATTAACAAAATTGCCCGTTCCTACAAAGAAATGGGCATATTTCCGTAGAGAAATCGTAACTTCGAACGAGTGCAGTATTCAATCGGTGCTAAAATAGTATGAGCATTCGCAACAAAGGAGCACGTATGTCCCAATCAGGTTATTACCGATACCCCGTCATCCGGGATGAGTTGGTGATATTCGTAAGTGAAGATGACCTGTGGCAGGTCCCTCTGCAGGGAGGAACTGCAAACAGGGTAACCTCCAATCCAGGGGAAGTAACCAATTCCGCTATCGCCCCGGGTGGCAAATATATCGCCTTCACCGGAAGCGAAGAGGGGCATACGGAAGTGTATATTATGCCCGGAAATGGCGGAGAATCCCGGCGATTAACCTATCTTGGAAGTAATTCAAAAGTCGTCGGTTTTTCCAGAGATGGGAAAAGCGTGTTATTCTCCAGTAATGCGCATCAACCATTTGGACGATTTCATGCCCTCTGGAAAATTGATGTGGAGGGCGGACTGCCGGAGCAGCTGCCGTATGGGTTGGCGCACGATATCGCCTATGGTGACGAGGAGAGAGTGGTTATCGGACGTAATACCGGCGAACCGGCGCGATGGAAGAGATATCGTGGCGGGACTGCCGGTGTCCTTTGGATTGGCAACGAGAACGGCACGGATTTCCGCAAGCTTCTGGATATCGATGGTAATCTGGCCTCACCTCTCTGGATAAATGGAAGAATCTATTTTATCTCAGACCATAACGGAATCGGGAACCTCTGGTCGGTCAATCCCGACGGGAAAGATCTGCAGCAGCATACCAACCATAAAGAGTTTTTCGCCAGGAATGCAACTACGGATGGAAAATTTATTGTATATCATGCCGGTGGCAACCTGTACCGGCTGGAACCGGGGACGGATGCTCCGGATGAAATTCCGGTTGAATACCACAGCCAGCGGTCCGGACGTAACCGGAAGTTCGTCAGCCCCGGAAAATATCTGGAATCGTATGCTCCGCATCCGGAAGGACATTCGCTGGCAGTCACATCCCGTGGCAAGCCGTTTACCTTTGCCAACTGGGAAGGCGCGGTCGAACAGATCGGCCAGGCAAACAGCGTCCGATATCAAATGACCCGGTGGCTGCACGACGGCGACCGTCTCGTTACCGTAGCAGATGAAACCGGGGAGGAGCATCTGGAAATTTATGCTCCGGACTCGGGAGAGAAACGGGTGTGTTTGAATGATATGGATATCGGCAGACCGCTGAACCTGCACCCCTCTCCCACAGAGAATAAAGTTGCGTTCTCTAACCATCGCCATGAACTGGTATTGGTGGATCTGGACGCAAAAGAAGCCACGGTGCTTGATCGGAGTGAATACCAGCGGCTACGGGGTGTGGCCTGGTCACCGGACGGCTGTTGGATTGCCTTTAGCTGCGCAGAAACACAACAGACATTTTCCCTGAAAATTGCAAACGTTAAAAGTGGGAAATGCCACCAAGTTACGCCACCCCGATTCCGTGACGTACAGCCGAGTTTCGATCCGGATGGGAAATATCTGTATTTTCTATCTTATCGGGAATTTAACCCGGTTTATGACAGCATGTATTTTGACTTGAATTTCCCCCGGGGGATGCGGCCGTATCTCGTTACGTTGCGGGAAGAGATCCCGTCGCCGTTCATTCCCCATCCAAAACCGCCGGGAGGTTCCGGATCCAATTCTAATTCTAATGGGAATAATAGTCAGAATGATGAAGACTCCGACCACGACAAATCGGAAGTCGCCATCGACTTCGCTGGGATCGAAAACAGGATCATAAAATTTCCGGTTCCTGAGGGCCGGTACCAGCAGATCCAGGGGGTGAAAGGGAAAGCATTGTTTTCGGTACTGCCGGTAAAAGGGGCGCTGGATAGAAATATTATGTCCGGTGCACCAAAGGCTGATGCTACGCTTGAATACTATGATTTTTCAAAGCAAAAGAAAGAAACAGTTTCGAAAAACGTGACCAGTTTTCGGGTAGCGCAGAATAGTGGGACGCTGTTTTACCGCTCGAAAAACAAAATCCGGGCCCTGAAGATCGAACCGCTCAAAAAACAAAAAAGCAAATCAAAGCCCGGGCGTGAGAGCGGGTGGATTGATCTTTCACGGATAAAGGTCTCCGTCGACCCGCCCAGCGAGTGGGAGCAGATGTTCAATGAGATCTGGCGGCTCCAGCGGGAGCACTTCTGGACGGAAGATATGTCCGGCGTAGACTGGCAAACGGTGTACGATCGGTACCATCCATTGCTAAACAAAGTCACGTCCCGGAGTGAATTTTCCGATCTCATCTGGGAAATGCAGGGCGAACTCGGCACTTCGCACGCCTACGAGATTGGCGGAGATTATCCCCGGAAGCCGACCTACAAACAGGGATTCCTGGGTGCGGATTACGAGTACGATTCCGATGGCGAAGGGTACATCCTGAAGAATTTTATCCGCGGCGACAGCTGGAAAGATGATAGCGATTCGCCGTTGCGACTGGTGGGGGCCGGAATCGAAGAGGGCGACCTGCTGCTGGCGGTGAACGGTCAGCGGGTGAGTGCTGAACGCTCACCACAGGAGTTACTGGTGAATCATGCAGGGGATGAAGTAAAATTGACCCTAAGAAAACCCGGCAATGATGAACCGTATTCCGCGACAGTGAAAGCACTGAAAAACGAGACTGATGCCCGGTACCGACAGTGGGTTGAGCGGAATTTAGAATATGTCCGGGAAAGGACCGACGGAAAAGTCGGCTACGTACACATCCCGAATATGGGGCCGGTGGGTTATGCGGAGTTCCATCGCTACTATCTGGCGGAGGTGGATAAGGAATCGCTCATTGTCGATGTTCGGTTTAATGGCGGTGGACACGTCTCGCAGCTCATCCTTGAGAAACTTGCTCGTCAGCGGATTGGTTACGATGTGCAGCGTTGGGGGAAACCGGAGCCGTATCCCTCCGAGTCCGTACTGGGACCAATTGTCGCGCTGACCAACGAACATGCCGGCTCGGACGGCGATATATTTAGCCATTGCTTCAAACTCATGAATCTTGGTACTCTCATTGGAAAGCGTACCTGGGGCGGCGTCATCGGGATTTTTCCGAGACATTTTCTTGTAGACGGCAGTGTCACTACCCAGCCGGAATTTTCGTTTTGGTTCGAAGATGTAGGCTGGGGCGTGGAAAATTACGGGACGGATCCGGACATCGACGTGGACATCACCCCGGAGGATTATGCCAGCGGAGCAGATCCGCAGCTGGATAGGGCCATCGAGGAAATCCTGAAAGCCCGGGAAGATAACCCAACCGAACTCCCGGATTTTGAGGACAAACCAGATCTGTCGTTGCCGAAGTAAAACGGTGATACAGTGTTTATGTGATTGAGTGTTCAGGTTCCACGTCCCCTGTCCCATAATGGCCGCGAAGTGGGGTTAAGCGTGTAAAGAATTCAGAACAATTATCCAGGCAGGGCCCCCTCCAGAAATAAAGAAGGTTTGGAAAGCAGAAAAAAACTGTTCACACTTTCGGAACATATCGCGTTTTTATTTGTCCCAACGGGATCCTTCAACTGAATTCTCTGTTAAGATATTCGGGAACCCCCCAACACATTCTCCAATATCCCCTGCAAACACCCATTGTTGTTATAACTCCTTTTAATTCATAAATTTAAACTATATAAATTGGGTTTTTGAAAACAGATTAAAGAAGGAGCCGGATTGTGACCAGGCAAAATTATTTCACCCGGACACTAACTATAATCGCGGGCTTTTTATTTCTGATACTTATCTCCAAAAACGGAATGACAGCTGACATGACCGAATTTACATCGTACGACGTGGCAAAAATCAAAACGGTAGGTGGGGCGTATATTTCCCCGGACGGGAAAAATATCGCCTACACTCTGTCCGTCCAGCGTAATCCATTCGAAGAGGAGAATGGTAAGGCATGGACGGAACTGCATGTTGTGTCTGCAGATGGTGAAAGCCACCCATACGTATTCGGGGAAGTCGATGTCTCTGACGTCGCATGGACGCCGGATGGTAAAGCAATTTCGTTCGTGGACAAGCGCGGCGATGATGAAGAACGGAGTCTTTATTCGATACCGCTCGATGGCGGAGAAGCCCGGAAAATATTCGAACACGAGACCGATATTACATCTTATTCCTGGAGTCCGGACGGGAAAAAAGTGGCTTTCCTGGCGAAAAAGGATAAGTCAGAAGAAGAGGAGAATCTCGAGGAACAAGGCTTTAACCAGGAAATCTACGAAGAAGACTGGCGGCCTGTGCAGGTATGGATTTATGATACCGAAGCAGAGGTCGCCGATCCGCGCTTGATTGATTTGTCCGGTTCCGCCTCGGAATTACACTGGGGCCCGAAGGGCGAGCGACTCGCCCTGGCGCTGGCGCCGACCTCGCTCATCGACGATCATTACATGTTCCGCCGAATTCGTATTGTTGACGTGGAGTCCGGAGAAGTTACCACAAAAATCGATAATCCCGGCAAACTGGGAGATGTCCGCTGGAGCCCTGACGGAAAGAGTCTGGCGTTTGTCTCCGGTGTCGATATCAATGATCCAAGCGCCGGTCGCATTATGGTCGCTGATGTACAATCCGGCGAGTTCGAGAATCTACTACCCGGCTTCGAGGGGCACGTAGATCATGTAGAGTGGACGGATAAGAATACCATCGCCTACATCGCTTCCGAGAGCGTCTGGACAACATTTAATACTATTTCCAAAGATGGTGAAAACCAGAAGAAACTTATCAAAAAAGAAGGCCCCATTCTCAACGGATTCAGTCTTTCCAAAGATGGCAAAGTCGCGGCATTCGATGCCGAATCACCGAAACATCCGGACGAGGTATTCCGGTATGAATTCGGCAGAAATTTGGAGCGATTGACCGATAGTAATCCGTGGCTTAAGAACAAAAAACTTGCGGAGCAGGAAGTCGTGACCTGGGAAGCCAGAGACGGTTTGGAGCTCCAGGGCGTGTTAATCAAGCCGCTGGATTATGACGAGAACAAGCGCTATCCGCTGATTCTGGCGGTGCACGGCGGTCCGGAATCACACGATTCCAATGAATGGCTTACCAGTTATTCCGATCCCGGACAGGTCGGAGCTGCGCAGGGCTTTGCGGTCTTCTATCCGAACTATCGAGGCAGCACCGGGCGCGGCGTGGAATTTCTGAAGTCAAGCCAAAACAATCCGGCCGGTAAGGAGTTCGATGATCTGGTTGATGCCGTGGATCATTTCGTTGAGATCGGTCTGGCGGATAAAGACCGGGTGGGCATCACCGGCGGGAGCTACGGCGGATACGCTTCGGCCTGGGGCGCTACCTATTATTCGGATCGGTTTGCGGCCAGCGTAATGTTCGTGGGCATCAGCGACAAGATCTCGAAGACCGGAACCTCGGATATCCCGCAGGAACTTTACCTGGTACACGATTCCACGTGGCCGTGGGAAGACTGGATGCACTTTTTGAAGTCCAGTCCCATCCACTACGTGGAACAGGCCAAAACACCGATCCTTATTATGCACGGGGAGGACGATACCCGGGTGAATCCCGGACAGTCCATGGAATTGTACCGATTCCTGAAGGTGCGAAATCAGGCACCGGTCCGGTTGGTTTTTTACAAAGATGAAGGGCATGGTAACAGGAAGGCGGCATCAAAGCTCGATTACAGCCTGCGCCTGATGCGTTGGATGAATTACTATCTGAAGGGCGATGGCGGCGACCCACCGGAGTATCCCGTCGCGTATCAGGAAGATATGCTGGATTAAGGAATAAGGTAAAAGGTATAGAGGTATAGGGGAAAAACCGGAGACCGGAAAATGGGGTGGTGCCGTTTCCTAATCTTAATCCTACTCTTAATCTTAATCCGGGGGAAGATAAAAGGGGTAAAGAAAAACTGTTCGTGGTTTATTGTTCGTTGTGAAAACGTTTGCGATTTGGGACTCTTTTTTGGGACGAAAATGAATAATTAAGAATTCGCAACCAACAACTAACAACTATCCACAAACCACGAGCAACCAACAAATTCAGACCCTAAGTTATCGGAATGACAAATTATCCAATTGGGAGTTGATATATTATGTCTAAAGACAACACCGTCTTAATCATCGGCGCAAACCGCGGGCTCGGCCTGGAGTGGACAAAACAATGGCTTGAGCGTGGAGCAAACGTTATTGCAACCGCCCGGCAGCCGGATAAAGCCGATGCATTACAGAACCTCAAAGATGAAGCTGGCGATCGGCTCAGGATTTGTCAGGTGGATGTGTCCAGTGACGACAGCGTGGATTCGCTGGCAGATGAATTGGAAAGTGAGCCTGTGGATATTCTCATCCACAACGCTGGCGTTATGGGCAGGGCCGGACTCGAATCGCTGGATACGAAAAATGTCCTTGAGGTTATGAACGTAAACAGCGTTGGAGCAATTCGGACTGTTCGCGCATTTCGGGATAATCTCCGGAAGTCCGGGGGCCGATCAAAAATCGCGCTCATCACTTCGCTGATGGGGTCAATCGACGACAACCGCAGTGGCGGTTCCTACGCCTATCGAATGAGTAAGGCTGCGTTGAATATGGCGGGCCGTTCCATGTCCGTAGATTTAGCATCGGATAACATCGATGTGGTCATACTCCATCCCGGATGGGTTAAGACCGATATGGGCGGTGCCAGCGCCCGAATCACGGTGGACGAAAGCGTCAACGGAATGATGAAAGTTTTGGACAGACTGGACGCATCCACCTCCGGCACCTTCTGGCACTCAAACGGCAAACAACTCCCGTGGTAAAATAACATCCGGGGATTACCCTAGCTGAAATAATGAAATTCCGCGTTCTGGTTATACTTTCCATCCTGGTTATAACGCCGCTGGGTTTCGCCACCAAGTTCTACTATGGCCCTGGTGAAGTGTGGATCCAAATTTACGCCGGAGGGGTCCTCTATGAAATCTTCTGGATGTTGGGCCTCGCTTTGGTGTTTCCGCGCCTGAATGATTTCGCTAATGCCGGAGTGGTGTTTGGCGTAACAGGTCTTCTGGAATTCGCCCAGCTGTGGCATCCACCATTTCTTGAGGCATTACGTTCTAATTTTATAGGCGCTACCATCATCGGGGTTGGCTTCGATCCGTGGGATTTTCTGTATTATGCTATCGGTTGTCTCCTGGGCTTCCTCATTCTCAGGGGCTACAAGTCCATCACTCTAAAATCCCGACCTTCCTGAATCGTAAGTCCGAGCTGACGTCGGTTACCCAATTAATTTCCCATCGAAATACTCTTTGGACTGTTCGGTATTCTGGGTATGTTGTTTGGAATCGTAGGATGGCTGAATCCGCCGCTACGCAACAGTTAAAGGGGAGAAAGGCGCTATGGAATCACGCTGGCCAAAACGCATACCGGCAACGCAGGTCAGGTGGACCCGATTTACGAGTCAACTTGAACGGATTATGACGTTCTACAAAGAGGGACTGGGACTACCGGAACTCGGGGCATCACAGGATGAGGAAGGCCGCATGAGTATCCTCTTCGGACTCCCGGGGTTTAACTATCACCTGGAATTCATAGAGCAGCCGGCGGAAGCAAACATGCCTGATCCCCTGCCTGATCACTCTTTTGAGTTCTACATTCCGGACGATTTTGCCTACGAAGATCTCATCGAGCGCTTAGCTGATTTAGGACATGAGCCCCACCCGAAAGAAGACTCCCGGTGGGGAGACAATGCCGCTGTCTATCACGATCCTGATGGTTTCCGGGTGGTAATTTGTAACAGTGAGGGAGTGTAGTCCGGAGTATACCTCCCTGCAAAATCCAGTATTGCATGAGCCAATATGAATTTTATATTAGTTTACCTTGATATCACCTGATCCCTGAAGAGTATCGTAATCGTCTTGACGGTAAGCGAATAAAACCATCTTTGGAAAAGACAGAATGAAAAGAGCGTAAAAGGTCGAGATTATGTCTATAGAAATTGTCAATATGAAGGAATATAGTGATTACCTTGGTACTGAGGTTATGGGCCAGAGAACCCGCCGGAAAATTGCGGGATTGTGGGAATCCAGCGAGCAGATTGTCTGTAATTTTGATGATGTGCTGGGGATGACCGGTGCGTATGCCGATGAGGCATTTGGCAAGATGTTTATTGAGAAGGGTTCCAGTGAGTATGTGGAGAAGGTCCGGTTTGAAAATCTCAATGATTTGGTGAAAACCATATTGAAGTGTACGCTGTATCAGCGATACGACCAAATGCAGGGCGGATGGCGGTTGTAAGGGCTAGTCGCCCGTTTTCCAACTGCGAAATAGCCTTGGAATAATCGTGAGAAAATACCAAAATCCTTTCAATCGCCGCCGCAGAGTCTTCCCATAGAGTAACTCCAGAATGGCCGACAGTCCATTGTACAATTTTTCACTGTAAGGATGCCACCAGAGCGCACGCCTGGTAAATGACAGCCGGTCCCGGACGACCACCTGCGGCTGCGTCATCTCTTCGAATCCCAGCGCGCCGTGAGTCCGGCCGATCCCCGACTTTTTGAACCCACCCCACGGTGTTTCCGCCATCCCGTGACTCATCAGATGGTCGTTCACCAGTACTGTACCGGACTGGATCTGCCTGGCAATCTTTTCGGCGCGCTTCCGATCCTTTGACCAGACGGAACTCGTCAGCCCGTGGATTGAATCGTTGGCGAGTGCGATAGCTTCCCGGTCTGTTCCGTAGGACATTACGCCAACCACCGGTCCGAAGGTCTCCTCGCGCATCACATCCATGGAATGATTCACTCCGGTAAGCACCCGCGCGGGAACGAAGTTCTGTAGATTTGCGGACTCGGGAATTTGGCTTTCCACAAAGATTTCCGCCCCGAGCTCAAGGGCATTTTCCAAATGCCTGTTGACCGTGTCAACCTGCTCAGTAGTCGTCATTACTCCGTAATCCATACCCTTGCCACATTCCAGTCCGCACTTTAACGATTCGGTGTATGACTTCAGCAACTCAAGGAACGGTTCATATACATTTTCGTGGACATAAATTCGCTCAATCCCCCCACATGATTGCCCGGAATTCTGCATGCCTGCCCAGACCGCGCCGCCGGCCGCCCGTTCCAGGTCGGCATCCTCACAGATGATCATGGCATCGTTGCTGCCGAGCTCCAGGGAGACCGGAGTCACGGTCTTTGCCGCCTCTGCCATGAGTTGTGCGCCAGCCCGTTGTCCACCGGTAAAAAAGAGTTTATCGATTCCCAGCGAAAAAATTTGCTGGCCGAAATTTTTTCCCGCCATATTCACATAGTTGAACACACCATCCGGCAGATCGGCTGCTTGGATGCATTCTTCTAATTTTCGGCCGACCATCTGGGTTTCTCTGGCGGTCTTTAAAATGATTGCGTTTCCCGATAACAATCCGATAATGACCTCGTGAAACGGAATAGTAAACGGATAATTCCAGGGAGAGATAATCCCGATAACGCCAAACGGTTCCCTATAAATTGTACTCTGCTTATAGGATAAAATAATATTCCCCGGCCGGAGTTTTTTCGGCTTCAGAAATTTTTTGGCATTTTTGGCGTAATAATTGGCCGCAATGGCTGAAGAGAGCACTTCGGTCGCCATTGCATCCACCGGGGACTTCCCGTTATCCCGGTGGATCGTCATCGCGATCTCATCTCCGTGTTCCACAATCCAGTCCCGAATCCTGAGGACGTAATTCACCCGCTCGCTGAGAGGAAATTTGGCCCAGACCTGCTGTGCGATCCTCGCCTGGGCGACGATGCTTTCGAGCTCTTCCGCACCAGTTACCGGGGAATGGCCCAGTAGCTCACCGGACGCCGGATTGTAGCAGGCGGTTGTATTTTGGAACGCTGTCTCGTTCATCAATGTCTCCGAATCGTATCCATGATTATTTTCCTCTTTTCGCTCCAGGTTTCTCCGGAATACCGGACATGGCGCGTTCAGCCAATGCAGTAATGGTTAATGAGGGATTCACCCCGGGGTTGGCGGACACGGCTGATCCGTCGCACACGTACATGTTCTGATAGTTGAAGACCCGGTGGTGCCGATCGATGACACCTTCGGAGTCGTCCGCTCCCATAGTGGCGCCACCGAGGATATGCGCTGTTGTAGGAATCCCGAACAGCGTCTCGGACGCGAGCACCGTCGGGGTTCCGTTTACGATGCCTGCATAGTTCTCTGCTATTTCCCTGGCCTCCGGCATAAACGCAGTGGGGCTGTTTTCTCCTTCCAGGGAAGTCTTCATGCGGAAGGCGCCTTTTTTCAGCCGGAGCGTACTGTTGAGCGTCCGCATGAACAGCAAAATTTGTGTCTGCTTCGCCCAGTCCCGGACAAAAAAGGTCCGCAGCCATTTGATTGGATGGCTTCCTATCTTTTTCAGCGCACGGAGGATTCTAATTCCAGCGTTTTTCCCGTGAACCAGCGGCGCCATAAACAGGCGCCAGAAGCCTGAACCGGCGGAATAACGCACCGGTTCAAGGTGACTCCACTGATCAGTGTGGAAGATGGAACCGATGGCAATTCCCTCCGAAAAGTCAGTTTCCTTGTCTGGGTTAGTGATTCCGATGAGGCTTTCCGAATTGGTGCGAATCTCCGAGCCAATCTTATCGGATAAATCGGGCAAAGAAGACTTTTTCAGTTCCAAAAGGAGTTTAACAGTGCCGAGTACTCCCCCTGAAAAAATAACTCCGGTGGTAGTGAACTCACTCTTTTCGGGGAAATATGCAGTCGAATCTTTCCAGCTGACACTGTAGCCATCGCTGCCGTCCGCAGCTGCAATAGGTCTGACATCAAACACTTCGGATTCCGCCTGGATTTTGGCGCCGGCCTGCTGCGCCAGATGGAGGTAGTTCTTGTCCAGCGTGTTTTTGGCGTTGTACCGGCATCCCAGCATACAGCCGCCACAGAACCGGCACCCCTGGCGTTCCGGCCCCTTGCCGTCGAAATAGGGGTCCGGCACTGTTTCCTCCGGTTCGCCGAAAAAGACCGCCACTTCCGTGGGCTCGAACTCGTCTGCTTTTCCCATAGATTCTGCCAGCTGGTGGAGCGCTTCATCGCCACGTTCCAACCGCGGATTGCGATCAACACCGAGCATTCGTTTCGCGGTTTTATAGTGTGGCGCCAGCTCCTGTTCCCAATCCCCGAGATGCGCCCAGGACTCCGCCGTGAAAAATTCCGTTTTCGGCATGGGAAGGGTATTGGCGTACACCAGGGAGCCGCCGCCAACACCAACCCCCGACAGGATCCCGATATGTCGGTAAAAGGTCATCCGGAAGATGCCGAACCATTTCAGCATCGGCAGCCAGAGCCACTTTCTCAGGTTCCAGTTTCGCTTTGGAAAGTCTTCGGGGGATTTCCACTGCCCTTTTTCCAGCACGAGCACTCTGTAGCCCTTTTCCGCCAACCGCAATGCTGACACGGACCCACCGAAGCCGCTGCCGATAATGATGTAGTCGTAATCGTGAGTTGCACTGTCGGGCATGTGTAAATCTTTGTCTCGGTTATGATCTGACCTTAAAGGAGAAAATCAATAATAGCCAATTCAGATACGTAAGTCAAAAGCAGTGTTTCTAAGGACAGTGTTCGAGTGTTCAAGTGTTAAGGTATCCAGTTTGAAAAAACGGTAAAATATAGATCCGGGTTCTACTTCTGGAAAAAGTAAAACAACAAATCACACACAACCAACAACGAACACAAATATAAGGATTATGATTAAGGTTATGATGTATCTATCCACATTATGCACTCAAATGTGCGGAGTTATAGTTTGCTTCCTCCGGGAGAATTAGCTAATTTCTTCAATATTTTATGGACGCTATCCACCTGAAAAATATGGTTTTTTACGGATACCACGGAGTAAAGTCCGAGGAGAATTCCCTGGGAGCCCGGTTTGAGGTGGATATTACGCTCCGGGCGGATTTGAACGCTGCCATTGTCAGCGATCGGTTGAGCGATACTGTCAATTACAACGATGTCTATAATTTGGTGGAACACATCGTTACCGAGCGGAAGTATTATCTTATCGAGGCATTGGCCGGTGAAATTTGTGAGCGTATTTTGCAGGAATTTCAAAACGTAGAACAGTCAACTGTAACTGTCCGCAAACCAAACGCCCCGATCAAAGGAGTCCTGGATCATGTCGAGGTCGAAATCGAACGATCACGAAAATGAGCCTGAGGAGGCGCCCGTGTTTTTATCGCTGGGATCGAACGTGGGAGAACGAATGGAGTATCTGCGTCGAGCTGTGGAGTCGATGAAAGAGAGCGACGACATGACCGTGCAAGGTGAATCAGCGGTTTATGAAACCGAGCCGGTGGAGGTGGAGGACCAGGACAGGTTTTTGAACATGGTGGCGAGGATAAGTACGGAACTGGAGCCGAAAGAGTTATTAGAGTGCCTCAAGGAAATTGAACAAGACCTCGGCCGGAAACATCGGCGGGACAAAGGCCCCAGGGAAATCGATATCGATATCCTTTTTTATGGGCATCGCACCGTGGATTCTGCGGACTTGAAGATTCCGCACGAACGGCTGCAGGATCGAAAGTTTGTTCTCTTTCCACTAAGCCAGTTGGCACCGGACTTTATGAGCCCTACTCATAAGAAATCGGTGGCGGAACTTTTGCATGATTGCCAGGATAAGAGTTATATTCATTTACATGGACATTTGACATACGTATGAAAAACCTCTATTACATTGCTATCGAAGGTGTGATTGGCGTTGGTAAGACCAGCTTGGCACGGTTGATTGCCGAGCGCCTCAATGCTAAGTTGGTAGAAGAACAGTTTGAGGACAACCCGTTTCTGGAGGATTTCTACTGGGATAAGGAACGGTTTGCGTTCCAGACGCAGCTCTGGTTTTTGCTGAGTCGGTACCGGCAGCAACAGGAGCTGCAGCAGGTCGACCTGTTTCACCGCCTGCTGATCACCGACTACATGTTCGTGAAGGATCGCCTGTTCGCATTTATCAATTTGAACGATAAAGAACTCGCGTTGTACGAAAAGATCGCCGATCTCCTGGAGCGGGATATTCCGAAGCCGGATCTGGTGATCTACCTCCAGGCGGACACCGAGCGACTGATGAAGAACATTCGCCATCGCGGACGCTCGTACGAGTCACATATTACACCGGAGTATATCGATTCGCTAAATCAGGTCTACAACCAGTATTTTCTCCAGTACAATAAGGGGCCCTTGCTGATAATTAATGCCACGGAAATTGATTTTGTCCATGATCCGGATGACTTGCAGGACCTCATCGACACCATCCGCCAGCCGATTACCGGGACCAAGTTTTATAATCCATCGAAAAGTTAAAAGGAAGATCCAATGTTACGCCTAATACTCTATGGAGTGCTTGCGTATCTGGCATACCGTGCATTCCGGGTTGTGAAAGAGAGCTTTTATATTGAGGACGATTTCCGTGTCGATGGGAAGGAAGACAATAAAAAGTTTGATATCGATGAGGACGACATTGTGGATGCGGAATTCAAAGATTTAAAAGAATAGAAGGGGAGTCGCACCGTGCAGAATTTATGGAATAATATCGTTCAATATTTTTCCGAGCCGGATCGCGTCATCGGGTGGCTGGATACCTTGCTGGAAGTGATTGTCATTCTGGTGGTGGCCCGGGTTGGGCTGAAAATCGTCCATAAGATCCTCGAACGCCGGCTGAAGCCACTGGAGTCGCTTCCGGATACCGATCCGAAAAAGCAGCGCTCCAAGACGATGCTGCCGCTGTTGGAAAATATAATCTCTTATGTTATCTACGGGCTTGCTGGAGTACTGGCGATTCAGCAGCTGGGGGTGGATATTACCGCCATCCTGGCCGGGGCTGGTGTGGTTGGCCTCGCTATCGGTTTCGGCGCACAAAGTCTGGTAAAGGATCTAATCTCCGGATTCTTTCTCCTCTTCGATGGTCTGGTTGGGGTTGGTGATATCATCACCATGGAGCCACATACCGGACTCGTCGAAAAGATCGGCATCCGGAATACCCAGATCCGAAAATTTAACGGGGAACTCCGGACAATTCCGAATGGGGACCTGACGAGCTTCGGGAATCTCAACCGGGGTTTCATGCGGGCGATTGTGCGGGTCGGTGTCGCTTACGAGGCGAACATCGAAGACGCCATGGCCGTGCTACGAAAAATCGCCCAGGATTATGCCGGGAAGCATCAGGACATCGTTATGGAAGAGCCGATGGTTCAGGGTGTGATGAGCTTTAATGCCAGTGATGTAGAAGTCCGGATCGTCATTAAAGTAGTGCCGGGCAACCAGTGGCAGGCCGAGCGGGATCTGCGCCGGATGATCAAGGCATACTTCGATGACCGCAACGTAGAAATTCCATTTCCGCGCCATGTGGTGTATCTTCGGAACGAGAGCGAATGGGATAACACGGTGGATACGACAGACACTCCGGAAGAAAAAGTGGAAGAGTTACCAGATCCGGATAAATTCGGCGAATTCGGCGTGGATGAAGAGGATATCGGCAAAGTCTACCAGGAAATCCGCAAGTTCCGAAAACAGTTCAGCGGATTGTCGAAAAAATTTCGCAGGGAGCAATCATCCGAGGAAAAGAAGGACTAACCTTTCCGGAAGAGCGGCCGAAACCCTCGGCTGATCTCATCTATCTCGATCATCACGCAAGTACCCCGATTCTGCCGCAGGTACGCAACGCGATGTTGCCATGGATCGACGGTGGATTCGGGAATCCCTCCAACTCACTCCATAAATATGGACAGGAAGCCCGGAAGGCCGTCGATTGGGCCCGGACTCAGGTTGCTCAATTAATCAACGCTGCTCCGGAGGAGATTATCTTTACCTCCGGGGCTACCGAAGCTAACAATCTTGCTATCACTGGTGCAGTAAGGGCGGCAGAGAATTTCCGTGGTATTCTGACGTCGGAGCTGGAACACCCCTCAGTCACCGAACCGGTTGCGCTACTTGCCCGCAACGGCAGAGATGTATGGACCGTCCAGGCCGATAATAATAGCCGAATTGCTCCCGCCGATGTCGGGCAAATATTATCAGAGCGAGATATTAATTTGGTTTCAATTATTGCCGTTCAGGGCGAAATAGGCACAATAAACGCCATCCCGGAAATTGCAAAAGTCGTGCACGATTATGGTGCATTGATTCATACTGATGCGGCGCAGGCTGTTGGGAAGATTCCCGTGGACGTCCGTGACTGGGACGTTGATTTTTTGACTATCGCAGGTCATAAGATGTATGCTCCGAAGGGCGTGGGGGCACTCTATCGAAAAGAAGGCGTACCGCTTGAGCCAATTCTGCACGGCGCCGGACACGAAAACGGTATGCGGCCAGGGACGGAAAACGTCCCGTATCTGGTAGGTTTCGGCGAAGCGTGCCGATTGGCACGAAGTGACCTGGAGGAGGAAGCCGAGCGGCAGATCGAACTGCGGAACCTTCTCTGGGAAAAGTTACATGGAACACTCCCGGAGGTGAGACTGAATGGACCACTGGAAAACCGACATCCCGGTAATTTGCATGTGAGTTTTCCGTCGGTTGATGCGAGAAATATCCTGGAAAAGCTGCCGGGCTATGCGCTGTCGGTGGGGTCAGCCTGCCACTCGGAGTATCCGGAAGACAATCCGTTGATACGGGCTCTGGACATTCCACCGGAATATGCGCGTGGCAGCGTACGCATTGGCATCGGCCGGTCGAATACCCGCCACCAGATTGATAACTTTGCCGATGACTTGATTGCAGCATATCGTACAGTATTGAAGAAGTGATGACGGCGGCGCACCGTATCCGGAAATACCTGCTGATGGAACCCCGAAGAGTCCTTATCTTTGGAGCGGAGATCATTGGAATTTGTATGGTAATCTCCGAAAAAATTAATTTGAAATGAGATGGGTACCTGAATGAAAACAGATTCAAACCGCTCAGTGTTAGTCGTTGGAGATAAAGTACTGATCAAGCCGGAGGCGGAGTCAAATAAAACCGAATCCGGTCTGTTTCTACCAGAGGGTGTGAAACAGAAGGAGCAGGTCCAGGGTGGATATGTGGCCAAGGTCGGCCCCGGATACCCGCTGCCGGATATCGCTAATGAGGATGAACCCTGGGCGCAGAGCGGAGATACCGATCTCCGTTACATTCCATTGCAGGCGAACGAAGGCGATTACGCTGTATTTCTTCGCAAACATGCCATTGAAGTCGAGATAGACGAACAGGAATACCTGATCGTGAGTCATTCCAGCATCGTGTTGTTGCTCCGGGATGAGGATATCGTCGGGTGAATTATTCTAACAACATTCTATCTCTCTGGACTTTGCTTCCAATTTTCTTAAATCCTTTAGTAATAAAGTCTGTGAGGGGAAACGACGAGATCCCTCGGCTGAGTCCCGACCAGGCGGGACTCCGCTCGGGATGCCACACTTTGCGCCTGGTCTATTGTTTTCACACAGCCTCAGTGCAACGGCTCTATAGGATCACTCTTCACTGAATTACGCTGCAGTCTCCCGAAAAATCAGTTCCTGTATATTTCTGGACATTTTACAAGAGTTTTTCACTTTTTGTAGCAATCTAGCTTGTGTTTCCATGAAAATCCTTCGTATTTTACAAGGATTGAGAGGAAGATGTAGAAATTTGCGAAGGGCAGAGCTCGAGCATTTCAAACCAAACTGAGGAGGTTGTATGAACGATAAAATTGTCGAATATCTCGGGGATGAAGCGGATTCCCTGCTGAATCATACGTGCAAAGGTATTCCGAAAGAACGACTCGAGGTACCGGGCCCGGATTTTGTGGATCGCGTGTGGAAAGAATCCGACCGGAATATTCGCGTGCTGAGGAGTTTGAACCAGATTCTATACAATGGACGGCTTTCCGGAACCGGGTATGTTTCTATTCTGCCGGTGGATCAAGGTATTGAGCACTCGGCGGCCGCCTCATTTGCCCCGAATCCCGACTATTTCGATCCGGATAAAATTGTGGAACTGGCTATCGAAGGCGGTTGTAATGCAGTAGCTTCAACACTGGGTGTTCTCGGGAACGTAGCCAGAAAATACGCCCATAGGATTCCGTTCATTCTGAAGTTCAATCACAATGAATTGCTGTCCTATCCGAATGATTACGATCAGATTATGTTCGGCAGCATCGACCAGGCTTACGACATGGGGGCCGTGGCTGTTGGTGCAACGATTTATTTTGGCTCCGAAGAATCGAATCGTCAGATCCAGGAAGTCAGTGAAGCGTTCAAATATGCACATGAACTGGGGATGGCGACCATTCTGTGGTGCTATCTGCGGAACTCCGCATTCAAGATTGGCGACGACGATTACCATGCGTCCGCTGACCTGACCAGCCAGGCGAACCATCTGGGTGCAACCATCGGTGCAGATATCGTAAAGCAGAAGTTGCCGACGAACAACGGTGGATATCCCGCGATGGCTGAAGAACATGGCAAGTTCGGCCGTACCAGCGACAAGGTCTACGGCGAACTCGTCACGGATCATCCCATTGATTTGGTCCGCTGGCAGGTTGCCAACGATTACATGGGCCGCGTCGGCCTGATTAACTCCGGTGGCGCGTCCTCAGGTAAGGGCGACTTTGCCCAGGCAGTCCGCACCGCAGTGGTCAACAAACGTGGCGGCGGTATGGGATTGATTTCCGGACGGAAAGCATTCCAGCGTCCCATGAAGGAAGGCGTCAAACTGCTGAACTCCATCCAGGACGTCTATCTTGACGAGGATATTACTGTGGCGTAATTCCAGCAGAAATCCTTTTTGGATTTGAAAGCCCTCCGGCGAAACGTCGGGGGGCTTTTTTAATGAGAAATAATTAAGGGCCGTCGCAAAGGCACGCGAAGAGTACGATTAGAAACTGGATGCTTGAAATTAAAAGGTATAAAGTATAAGGTGGGTCTGCTCTAAAAAGACCCATATGTTCACTCATAGCTCCTGTGCGTAGATTAGGTTGACACCGCTACATTCCACACCGAAAGGGGCTGAAGCCCCCTATTTCACTATATTCCTTTCTTTACCCCGTCCCGTCCGGACGGGACGGGGCTATTCAAAATCTTCTGAATTGACATTAATAACCGAAATTACCAAACGGTCATGTGCTTTTTAGAGTACACCCATAAGGTAATATTATCCTATTCTACCTTCTGTGGCTGGTGATACGAAATAGTGGGACTTGTATGAAATACTTGGACATTTTAATTTTGATGAACCGAGAGGAAACGCGCAACTATAATACGTTCTTTAACTTGAACACCCGACAACTTTAACACAGTAACACTGCCCTAATGAATAAACAGATATGCCTGCTCAAGTAAAAACGCACAGACCAGGCCCGCATACGTACCGACCACGTAGCCGCCAATGCCGAGCAAGACGCCCACCGGGGCCAGCGCGGGATGAAATGCACTTGCGACAATCGGTGCTGAGGCGGCGCCACCAACGTTCGCCTGGGAACCGACTGCTGCAAAGAAAATCGGCGCTTTCAGTTTCCACCTGGTGAAAAGAATGAGCCCGGCGTGGATACTAAGCCAGACGGCCCCGATGACTACCAGCCCGGGCACTTCCACGACTTTGGCGAATTCTGCCTTAGCGCCAATGGTTGCAACCAGAAGATATAAAAACAGCGAGCCTATGCTGCTGGCGCCGGCGCCTTCCAGCTTCCGCCACGGTGTGAACGAAATAATCAATCCGAGCGTCGTGACAAAGACAACAACCCAGGTGAACTGACTCACAATATTTCCGATTTCCGGCAGCACCTGCGACAGAGCATGGGCTATGGCGGTCCCACCCATGCCAATAGTGACTATTAGCAGCAGGTCGGCGAGATTTGTGGGGCGTTCCACTTCCTTGTGGAAGTCTTCGACACGGGTTCTCACTTTTTCGATGGCTTCCCGGTCCGCCCCGATTTTCTCATCCATCTCCTTGTTGCGTCCCGCAAAAAAAAGCAAGGCCGCCATCCAGACATTTGCTACGGCGACGTCGACGACCACCATCATGCTTAAGGTGGAATCCAGCACGCCAACGCTTTTGCCGATGGCGATAAAATTTGCCCCGCCGCCGATCCATGAGCCACTGAGTGCAGCCAGTCCCTTCCACACTTCCACGCCGAGGTCCGCTGGTGCCATCCAGCCAAACGCCAGCAACGCTATTGGACCACCGAGCACGATAGTTACCGTTCCTACGAGAAACAGTATCACGGTATTTTTCCCGAGATTCATGATGGCTTTGACATCCACAGCCAGGGTAAGCAGGATTAAACTCGCCGGCAGCAGCCAGTCCATGATGAATCCGTAGAGGGGGGATTCCAATGGTATTACGCCGGTATTAGATAAAATAGTCGGAACGAAATACGCAAACACTAACAGCGGAATAACCTTAAATATTTTGCCAAAAACCGGATGCCTGTTGATGGTAAACAGAAGTGCGAGCACGCCGAGCAGGACCGCCAGTATTCCCATGGGATGTTCTATCATAAATTGACTCCTGTGCTATTCTCTGGATTCCGAAAGGGAAAAGTTAACTTCTTCAGATTCGAAACCAAGGAAATTTAAGGACTGTGTGATAGTGTTTCCCAAAGGGAGCTCCCCGGGGCAGGTGTTCGAGTGTTCAAGTGTTCAGGAGAAAATCGTGTTACAGTGTTAATTGTTAGATATATTCGCGTTATTTACAGATCGTCTGGGTAAAAATAGTCGATTAATTGCTCCATCGGCGTCTTCCCCTCGAGGCCTTTATGCGGTTTCACCAAGTTATACCAATTCACCCAGCGCCGCAGTTCCTGTTTG
>JAIPJS010000018.1 GCA_021734025.1 Candidatus Neomarinimicrobiota bacterium | reverse complement strand
GCCGATTTTATGCTGCCGTACGTCTGCTGCTCCGATTGCCCGCCGGTTGCATTGTGCGAAACGAATCCGGTGGTCTTCAAACTGCCGAAGGAGCGGTTCTGCAGCGGCGATGAAACAGATTACCGCTTTATCCTGAGTCCGCCCGGGGGAACTGTTGCCGGACCGGGAGTTTCCTATGATGAGGCAACCGGCGAATATTATTTTTCGCCGGATAGTGACGAAATCCAGGGAGAAAAAGTGGGCTTTACCTACTCCCTGGATGAAGAGGAGTATCGCCTGGAAGTCACGATCATCGATCTCACGGCAGATCTGGACTATAAAATCCAGAACCTGGATATGGATAGTGAAACGGCCGTGGTGGACTTTACCGCCCAGCCGGAAGACGCTGATAGTTATCGCTGGGATTTCGGTGATGGAGAATCGTCGGAGGTGCAGAACCCGAAACATACCTATGATTTGTCGGAGGGATCGGTGTTCCGGGTATCGATGACGGTACAGGAAGATGTCTGTGAGGACACTGTCGAGACGACCATCGAGTTCGATATATGCAGCGCGGAATTCACCTACGAGATCCTGGAGCAGAATGCTGATGGGGCGAGGGTGCAATTCACCAGCGCCATGGAAAATGCGGATGAGTACGCCTGGGATTTCTCGGACGGATCTGACGGCTCTGCAGAGTCAAATCCGGAGCATATCTTCGACCTGGCTGAGCAAACGGAGTACACTGCAACACTCCGGGTGAAAAAGGGTATCTGCGAGGACGACGAAGAGCAGACCATTACTTTCGCTCCCTGTGATTCGGAGTTCGAATACACGATAACCGAGCTGACGCCGGACACCGCACAGGTCGCCTTCCAGCCGGCCATGGAGAACGCGGAGACTTATCGCTGGGATTTCGGTGATGGCAGCGAAGGGGATGACCGGTTTGAGCAACAGCCGGTGCATACGTACTCACTGGCTGACGGGGGATTGACTTTCGACGTCTCCCTGCAGGTGACCCGCGGTATCTGCCAGGATCAGACACAAACGACCCTGGAGTTTGAGCCCTGCAACGCCGGATTCTCGTTCGAGATTCTGGAACACGGTCCTGACTCTGCTCAGGTGCGGTTTACTCCCGAAGATGCGGAAGCAGATCACTACCAGTGGGATTTCGGCGAAGGCAGTGACGGGAGCGAGGAGATTAACCCCACCCATACATTCCCGATTAATGGCCAGGAGTCCTTCACCGTATCGTTGAGTGTGACGAAAGGGGTCTGTTCCGCCACCTCCTCTGAGACAGTTACCCTCGAAACCTGCTCGGCCGCCTTCAGCTATGAAATTCTGCAGCAGGAAGGGACCTCTGTCCAGGTACAGCTCACTCCGGAAATGGCAGACGCGGACAGCTATCTCTGGGATTTCGATACCGGAGATACCTCGGAGGAAGCCAGCCCTGTCTACACCTTTGATACGGCCAATAGCACCTCATTTAATGTCTCGCTTGCGGTAACCAGTGGCCAGTGTTCGGATAACCAGGAGACAACCGTCACCTTCGAATCGTGCGATGCGGATTTTGCCTACGAGGTAACCGAACGGGGTCCGCAGTCGGTGGAGGTCCAGTTCCAGCCGCTTATGGGGAATGCGCAGTCCTACGTGTGGGATTTCGGCGCCGGCAGCGCCAAGTCGTCGGCAGTGGCACCCAGCCATGTCTATGATCTGACTGAAACCCAGACGTTCATAGTCACCCTGCAAATTCAGAAGGAGACCTGCGAGGATATCCACGAGGAGACCCTGCAGTTTGATTCCTGCACCGCGGGTTTTCAATACACCATCCTGGAACGGAGCGACCAGGAGATGATGGTGCAGTTTACCCCGGACATGGAAGATGCGGACAGCTATCTGTGGGATTTCGGTGACGGATCGGATCCGGTGGAAGAGCCGAATCCCCAGCATACATTTAACATCACGGAGGTGGACCAGGTGAAAATCTCCCTCCAGGTGAAAAAGGGGTCCTGCAGCGATACGCAGTCGCAAACAATTCTGGTAACCCGGTGTGATGCCAGGTTTGAGTATGAAGTCGTGGAGTGGAGCGCCGACATGGCCCAGGTACAGTTCACCCCGGTGATGAAAGATGCGGAGTTCTATCGCTGGGATTTTGGCGATCAAACGGCACCCTCTGAGGAACAGGCTCCAATGCATACCTACAAGATCGGGGAGCAGAATATTTTTAAGGTGACTCTTACAGTGGCCGGCCCCAACTGCGAGGAGCAATACAGCGAACGGGTTGTGATTGATGTCCTGGGTTAACCGGTTGAATAACGGGCCTTCCCGGGGAGAGTGTCACTACAGGAATTAACCGGCAGATACACCATGTCAACGGACTCACATACTATCCACAGGCAGGTGGTGGAATTGCGGATTACCAATCCGCATACCGCCTATTCATTACAGCAGGAGGCCAGTACGTTCCTCCGGGAGCAGGTCCATCCCTACCTGGATGAGCTCTGGTCAGAACTCAGTCCCCCGGGGCAGCATGTGATTTTCGATCGCCTGGAACTGGATCTCCCTGCCTTGAAGCCGTCCGATCTGACCGGGGATCTCTCGCCGGAGATGAAGAATAACCTGCGGCGGGCGGTCCGGGATCAACTGGACCGGAAAAGCGGGCTGAGCGCTCCGGAAGATGAAAGACGTCAAAGCTCTCTCACGGATGACCAGTATCTCCTGCGTCTGCTCGACTATTTTCTGGCGCACGGGGAACTGCCGTGGTGGGGAACCGCCAACTCGCTGCCGGAGATGGAAGAACAACTCACCGCCCGGATGAAAAGTGATCCGGCGGAGTGGCGTTCAGCCTTGAGCGGCATATTTGACACAGCCGAGAAACGCGCCCGGGGGATCTCCCAGCTCCGTGACGGTGTTCTGTTCGCCATGACAGGTCTTTTTACCGGCGAACCCATTGAAGATATGGTGCGCTCTCTCAGTCAAATTGCGCAGCAGTCCGATCTGATTGACAGCGAAGAGGAAGAAACCCGCCGGACTATCTGGAATGCGTGGTTGCCCCGGTTGATTTCCTCTGCCGGTTCGGGGGATAAACGGCAACTCATCGCCACCGGACTGAATGCGCTGGCCAGAGAGGAGGGGGTAGACTACGAAGCAATGATTCAGTCTGTCGCCAGTCCGCCGGATGCCTCACCGGTGAGTGATCGGGAAATCGATAAAGATGTCCGAGGATATCTCGCGGCTGAATTATCCCGCATCAGGAACTCACGAGATATTGAGGACACCGACGCAAAATCCCGGTTAATGCAGGAGATAACTCGGGCACAGAAGAACCAGGTGGGAACACTCATTGCTCACCTCTCACAGCTCTGTCAGGCTGATACCCTGCTTACGCTTCCGGCCGGGAAACTGGATGCTTTTCTCTGGAAGTCGTTCCGGGAGGAGCTGCAGGCACTCAAATCTGAGGACGAGATTTCGCATTCGTACATTCAGGCCGTTCTGACCTCTCTGGCAAAGAAGGAAAACGTTCCCTATGACTTGCTCGTTCACTCACTGGCATCGACCCGGGTGAGCGGAGGACAGGAAAGCGATATGCTGTCTTCATTCCTATCAGATCAGGCGGACGTACCGGATGTCGAGGACAGAGATCTTCAGGGAGAGGAGCAAAAGGTGGTGGCCAGCAATGCCGGAGTCATCCTGCTCTGGCCGTATCTTGAATCATTTTTCGGAGCGCTGGAATTGTATCAGGATGACGGTTTTCAATCTGAGGAGGCGCACGCCACTGCCGTCCTGTTAATCCACTACCTCGCCACCGGGGAGACTGATATACCGGAGCATGAATTGACGCTGAGCAAGGAGCTCTGTAACTGGCGGAACGAAGGACCTCTGCCCCGGGGTCTGAAGCTTACCGACCGCATGGAGTCCGAATCCGAGACGTTGCTCAAAGCGGTCATCACTAACTGGAGTACGCTGAAAAATACCTCGCCGGATGGTTTGCGCTCCACCTTTCTCCGGCGCGAGGGGCTCCTGGAGATCGGCGAGGAGAAGACCAACCTCCAGGTGGAACGGACCGGATTCGATATTCTGCTGGAGAAGCTCCCCTGGTCGATTTCAATAGTGAAACTACCATGGATGACAAAACGAATAGAGGTCGAATGGTAACAGATACATTTGAACAGAATTGCGAGATCCTGGAGACGGAGCTGGACTGGTTTTATCGGGTGCTGGATACCCGGATCCGGCTCTATTTCGATCACGATTGTGAGTATGATGATGTATTCAGCGCCGAACCCCCGGTTATTGAAACAGATGAGACCCCGTACGCCCAGGTGATCAACCATTACGAAATGACCTTCCAGGAGCGGCTGGTGTTTATTCTGGCGCTGGTGCCGCATATCAAGCCCCAGTTGCTGGATGTGTTCTTCACCAAAAATTCGGCCAACTCCCGGGATTTTACCGAATTCGGCGGGCGGAACGGCCATGCGTTCCAGGGATTTCTTCCCACGGCGGAGACCGCGCTCTTTCTTCTGGCCGGGGATAATCTGAAACGTCGCCTCATGTTCACCTACCTGTTTGATTCGAGCCATTACTTTCACAGTCATAATCTCATCTCCCTTAAACAGACCGGCGAGAACGAACCGCCGCTTTCGGGATTTCTGCAGGTTTCCAGAGATATCCTGGAGCTGGTGCTGACCGGGAACACCTACCACCCCAAATTCGGGCTGGATTTTCCGGCGAAAAAACTGGAGACGGCCATGGAGTGGGATGACCTTGTGCTGGATTCCCACACCATGGCCCAGGTTATGGAGATCAAAGCCTGGATCGAGCACGGGGATGAATTGCTCCACGAGCTGGGTCTGATCCGGAAGTTGAAACCGGGATACCGGTCCCTGTTCTACGGTCCACCGGGAACCGGAAAGACGTTGACCGCCAGCCTGTTAGGCAAGATAAGCGGCCTGGATGTCTACCATATCGACCTGTCGATGGTGGTCTCCAAGTACATCGGCGAGACGGAGAAAAACCTGGAGAAGATCTTTCAGCAGGCGGAGCACAAGGAGTGGATTCTCTTCTTCGACGAGGCGGACGCCCTGTTCGGGAAGCGGACGAAAATCAGTGACGCTCACGACCGGTACGCCAACCAGGAAGTATCCTACCTCCTGCAGCGGGTGGAAGATTACAGCGGGGTGGTCATTCTCGCCACGAATTTGCGCTCAAACCTGGATGACGCCTTTACCCGCCGTTTCCAGTCCATCATCCATTTCCCCATGCCCAAACCCCGGGAACGGCTGCAGATCTGGGAACAGAGTTTTTCCGGGAAGACCTCGCTGACCGGGGACGTCAACCTGCAGGATATTGCCAATGAATACGAACTCTCCGGCGGTTCGATTATGAATGTCATCCGGTACGCTACCCTGATGACCTTGCGCCGGGATGAACGCACCATCACCAGGGGAGATATCGAGGAGGGGATCCGCAAAGAGCTGGTGAAAGAGGGCAAGACGGCATAATGAGGCACTTTCCATAATTTAAACAGACAGATTGTTATGCATACCAAATCCGCAAAAGAAAGTTCTTCCAGTTCGACAAATGCCAGCCGGATGCATCAGTCCGGTTCGGGTGCGGCGTTCCCGGGCAAAAGCGGGGACACCCTGTCCCGGTTGGTGGAGTCGGGGAGCAGGCCGGTTCAGGCAAAACTGACGGTGAGCAAGCCCGGTGATTCGTATGAACAGGAAGCCGACAGTATGGCAAGCCGGGTGATGGCCATGCCGGAGCCGGCGCTGCAGCGAGCGAGCCAGCCGGAAGAACGGGAAGAGCTCCAGGCCAGTCCACAATTTCAGCGCCAGTCTGCGGAAGAAGAGGAAGAACCCATCCAGACACAGGCTGAACCTGAGGAGGAAGAGGAAGAAGAGGAAGAGCCGGTGCAAATGCAGGCTGAGGAAGAGGAGGAACTCCAGACCCAATCCATGGAAGAAGAGGAGGAGATTCAAGCCCAGCCTGCGGAAGAGGAAGAAGAACCGGTGCAGACGCAGGCTCAAGAGGAGGAAGAAGAGCTCCAGGCGCAATCGATGGATACAGATAGCGCCCGAACCGCACCTCCGGAAATGCGTGACCGGCTGGAAGCCACCCGTGAGGGCGGGCAGCCGCTGCCTGACTCAACCCGTACATTTATGGAGGACCGGTTCAGCGCGGATTTCAGCGGTGTGCGCGTCCATACCGGTCCGGACGCAACCCAAATGACCCGCGATCTACGGGCGCAGGCGTTCACCAGAGGACGGAATATCTACTTTAACGAGGGCAAATTCAATCCGGAAACCTCCGGAGGCCGGCGACTGCTGGCGCATGAACTCACCCATGTCATCCAGCAGGGATCGGCCGGAACCCGATCTGCAGAGACGCCCGGCTCATCTGCGACGCAGACGGCGACTACTGAGTCTACCCGTGCGGATGATACCGGGAGGGAAGAATCGCCGGAATCACGTACCGGAACTTCTCAGGTGGAGGGTACTGAAACCCCCACAGCGCAGACGTCTCCGACGACACCGGTAGCTAGCGGAGGAGAGGGTGTATCAGAACAAGCGGAGATGCCTGTGTCCGAAGAGGAGGGCGTAGAAACGACCGAGCGCCGGACTGAGCAGGAAGAAGGACCTGCGGATGCTGAGCGCGAAACCGCGCCATCCATGGGAGCGGCTCCGGCAGGAACAGGTGCTGGAGATACAGAACCGGGAAGCGCCCCTCCCGGAGAATCTCCGGAAGAACAGGTCGCCCCGGAACAGTCCTCTTCGGAAGAGACGGTGAAGTCGTTTGCCGAAGCTAGTGCCACCAAAATGGCCCGGACACTGCCATCTCTGGGAGAGGACCTGGATAAGAAGATATCCCAGGAGCAGGAGAAAGCGGCGAAAGAGACGCCGCCGCTGAAGGCCAGCACCGAGGGGGTGGAGGAAGTCGAAACTCCGGAGGGAGAGCAGCCGGAGCGGGAATCGGCGGAGATCTCCGAGGGGACCACCGAACCGGAACCCACACCGGAGACCCCGGAAGAACATGAAAATGCAGGGGAACCTCCCCGGAATGACCAGCAGGTTGAGGAGGCGGAACGCCAGGCGGACACCGGATTCCTTTCCTGGCTCAGGACGAATTTCAACGGATTTCTGAGCCGGGTCAGAACCTCGGATCCCGGGGTGAAGAGCGACGCCGGGAAGCGGCCTGCCATTGATACGTCCGGAAAAGCCAACCCACAGCGTGCGGATCGGCAAAAAGCGGAAGGGGCCGGCAAAGTCGGAAAGCAGCAGGCGAAAACGGCGAAAGCTATTCGGCAAAACAAGGGGAAAGAGAAGATCCAGCCGGTGAAAGTTGATGAGGAGAAAAAGCTCAGCATTCCCACAGAGAAGAAAGTTTCCATTGAGACGTCATCCGACGAAAACGTATCCCACTATGCGGGACGGGATGACCTGCCATCATCGGTGCGCCAGGCGGCGGACAAAAAAATGGCTCCGAAGCTGCATCAAAGTCTGGAAGGGCCAAAGAAAGAAGTGGCGGAGGCTGCGCAGAAACGGGATGAGGACAAGGAAAAGGAAATTTCCAAAGCGAAGCAGGAGACTGCGGCCCTCAACAAGAAGGCGCGGGAGGATCAGAACAGGGAGGTGCAGGCCTCGCGCAAGGAGGTGGAGGACAAACAGCGGGAAGGACTTGAGGAAGCCGACCGGAAGATGAAGGAGTTCGATCAGGAGGCGACGACCAAAGAGACCGAAGCCAAAAAAGCCATCGATAAGCGCATTGAAGAGGACGAGGGCAAGGCGGCCAAGAAGCTTTCCGATGCGGAGAAGGAAGCTGACAAGAAGAAAAAAGATGCCGAGAAGAAGGCCCGTGCGAAGAAGAAAGAACTGAAGGAGAAGAAGGAAGAGCAGAGCTGGTGGGACCGGGCGGTCAGCGCGGTGAAGAGTGCGGTGAAAGCAATCACCAGTGCCATTGATGCCATATTCGATGCCGTCCGGAAAGCGGTAAAAACCATTATCGAGGCTGCCAAAGATGCAGCCCTCGCCGTCATCGAGGCCGGCCGGAAGTGGATCACCGAGAAGTTGGACCAGTTCGCTTCCTGGCTGAAGGAAAAGGTCAGCCAGTATATCGGTAGTGTCTTCCCGGCACTCGCCGACCGCATCAACCGGGCGATCGATAATGCCGTCAACCGCGCCAAGGCTGCGGTCAACGCCGTTGCTAACCGGTTAAGCGAGGGTGTGAAGGCGCTGGCGGATAAGCTCAGTAGCGCCATTGACTCAATTCTCAGCAAGTTCCAGACTGCGTTGAAAGCCGCGGTGCAGATCGTTGGTGCCGTGGTGACCGGTGACTTTGCCGAAGCGGCGAAAATCGCCTTCATGGCGGTATGCGAAGTAGCTGGGATCGATCCGCAGCCGATTCTGGACTTTATCAACAAAGCCGGTGATACACTGGCTACCATCTTCAAAGATCCGGTGGCGTTTTTCATGAACGTGGTGAACGGGGTGAAGAAGGGACTGCAACAGTTCCTGGATAACATCAAGAAGCATCTCCTCTCCGGACTCATCGGCTGGCTGACCGGTACGCTCTCCGAAGCCGGAATCACCCTGCCGGAGACCTGGGATTTGAAGGGGATCTTCCACCTGGTAATGCAGATTCTGGGACTCACCTACCAGAATATCCGGGCGAAGATTGTGAAGAAACTGGGGCCCAAGGGCGAGCAGATAGTCTCCACCATCGAAAAGACCGTGGATTTCGTGCAGGACTTTATCAAGCACGGTCCGGTGGCGCTCTGGGACCGGGTGAAGTCCTTCCTTGGAGATATCAAAGAAAAAGTCATGTCCGGGATCCGCAACTGGGTGATAACGCAGGTGGTAAAGCAAGGCGTCATGTGGCTGTTCAGCCTGCTGAACCCCGCGTCCGCCATCGTCCGGGCCGTCAAACTCCTGTACGACGTGGTGATGTTTTTCGTCAATCGCTGGGACCAGATTGTCAGCTTTGCCAAGTCGATATTCAATTCGGTGCGGGAGCTGACGCTCGGCAAACTGGGGCGGGCAGCCAACGCCGTGGAGGGGGCGCTGGCACGCAGTGTACCGGTGATCATATCGTTCCTGGCGTCGCTGCTGGGGTTGGGTGGTGTGAGCAAAGCCGTGAAAAACATCATCACCAAGATCCGGCGTCCCATTGATAAGGCGCTGGACAAGGTGATCGGCTGGCTGGTGAAGAAGGGGAAGGCCCTGCTGCGGATGGGCAAGTCAGCTGTCCAGAAGGGTGTCCAGGGAGTCAAGAAACTGCTCTTCCCCTCGAAGACGTTCAAGGGTGGCGAGCAGACCCACAAGATCTTCATCAAGGAGGGCACCACGCCCAAACTGATGATTTCCAGTGAAACCAAGATGATCGAGAGTTTTATTGCCAACCTGAAAAAACGGGATGACCTCTCCGAAGATAAAAAGAAAAAGATCCCCAAAGCTGAAGGGAAAGTAAAACAAATCAACGAGTTGCTGCCGAAGTTACAGCAGGCGCAGAAGGCAGAGAAGGACACAACGGGTCTGCAGCAGCAGGTGATGAATCTGGAAGTGGAACTGGCTGCCATTCTCCGGGACATCCTGGTGTACGACAATCCGTTGAAAACCAAGGAAAAGTACAAACTGGAAGGCTGGGTGGGAACCTATGGTACCATGCCCCGGGCCAAGTACGATAAACTGACCCCCGACCACCAGCCACAGGCATCACTACTCAAGTACGTAGCTACCCTCCCGGAATTCAAAGGCAAAGGGGTCCAGAATGTGGTGAAGGGCAGCCATGTGGATGGCGGATATGCCATTAATTTGCACGAGCTCCGTCACAAAGCCGGGCGAACCTACGGCAATAAGGGGAAAGGTACTCTCTCCAGTGCGAAACAGAACATCCGTTCCGTCAGGGAACCCATATCGGCGGATGAGCCTGATGAGAGAAGGACAGCAGTTATCGGGGCTGTTCAGGCTGAAATTAACAAAGATGTCAGTGCGATGAAAAGTGTCATAAGCCGGGACAAGAACTTCGCTGATATCGACCGGACCGAAATGGACAAAGAGGATAAAGATCAGCTGAAGAAGGATGTCCGGTCCAAAATCGATACCGGGGAGAGCCGCATTAAAGCCCAGAACCTGGACCGGCTGAAGTAGGTGACGAAGTCGCGGCAAAAAATCAGGTTTCTGTATTCGGGTTTAAAGGGGCGGAAATAAAATTAACTTTCGGAAGGATTTATGGATCTCACCGTAATATTGTCTGTTGCCAGTTTCGTGGTCATTCTCGTTGGACTCGTCCTGCTTAGATCGAAAAACAGCAAAATTGAAGTCAAGCCGACGGATATCGTCGTCGCCGTCCTCCCGGTGGTGGTGTTTCTCCTGGCCACCGGACGGCTCCAGACGTTCGAGGTCACCGAGAAAGGGGTAAAGATCGAGGCCGCATTTGTCCGGGCATCAACCTCGGATATTACATCACAAGTGGCTCAACTCACCGGTCTGCCCTCTGAACCGATCACCATGAATATGAAAGGAGGGGTGGGGTTGATTCCCCGGTTACTTGAAGAACAGACCGAGGGATTGCTGTTACGCCTGGGGTATGGCGGGTACTACGGACCGGCTATCCGGAAATATTTGACTGAGCTCACGAGTCAACCGTTCCTGAAGTACGTGATAATCGAAAACCCGGACAGAACATTCTTCGGCATGGCCGACGCCAGGGAGCTGTCGAAGTTATTTCAGAACGGACAATCACCAATCACTCCCGAGAGATTTGCAGCCTGGCTGAACGATGGACAACGGGAATCCCTGTCTCGGTTACCCGGGTTTATTTCCTCCCGCCTTGCGGCAGAGGATGAAATGAATAAAGCAGAGGCGCTGCGCAGGATGGAAGAACATGACACCGATATCCTCCCGGTCCTGGATGAAACCGGCAGGTTCGTCGGTCTCGTGAACCGATCCCGGCTCACCGCAAGCCTGCTTATTGAGGTGTCGAAGAACCTGGAGGAATAGATCGCAAGAACTCCAAAGTTACATTACCTTAATTACCGATGTTCTGCCGCAATATAGTTCTGACCACCATGGACAGAACCAGCCCTTCTGAATCCTGAGAATTTATATGAAGAAATTTTTATACGTCCCGAAGTACCCTGCTCAGCAGAGTCACGGATTGTAATCATTTCATTACAGTATACATTTTATCAACGACAGTTCAGATAATTACTCAAAGAGAGCAAGTTGTTGATATTACATAGTTTAAAATTACGGGTAGAATTCTGGTCCGGTTATTGTACATATAGTTCAATACTTACTTTGCGCCTACGGTAGAGGTAAAAAAGGAAAAACAGATTTTTTTAATCATTCATTCTAAAAAGCACTCGACGGAATTAACCTGACCATTTATTGTCACTCTTTATCCTCGATGCGGGTGGTTGGTTATCACGGCCTGGTTCTCCGGTCATCTGCCAGAAATATCGCGTGGATTGCGAGACATGCCCCACGGACGGATCTACTATATATTTCATCCTGACTTCTTTTATGAAAGCGCCCGGATAGGAATTTAAAAATTGACATTAATCACAAAATTAATTGAAAGGACGAATTTAGTAGTGAACAGGTACGGGTTTTCCTACCATATTGAAAAGCAAGTTTATAGTGAAGTGCAATAAACAGGAACTCTTTAGTATCGTCCTGTCTGAATTTGACTTCTAAGATACGGTAAATGAAGAAGTTGTAAAAAATCTAACAACAGGAGATGGGAAATGAAGAAGATTTTACGCACGGGAATACTAATTTTAACTGTACTAATTGGGGTGTTGGGGTGCGACGAATTGACTGATCCATTGGGGGAAGATCAGCAAAATTCTTCCCCGGTTGCGGTTGCGGGTTCGGATCAGGAAGCCTCTATTGGGGAAACGGTTCTGCTCGATGGCAGCAACTCGATGGACCCTGATGGCGATACCTTGAACTATCAGTGGGAATTGTTGTCGAAACCGGACGCCAGTGAGGCCAACATCGAGAATTCAACGAGTGTCGCCGCCAGCTTTGTGGCCGACACCAGAGGCTCCTATCAGGTCAAGCTCACTGTCTCTGATGGTACGGATAGCGATAATGACGCACTCTCCGTGACCGCGGATATCGAAACTATCGGGGATATCAACGAGAATACGACCCTGACGAGCGTGTTTGAGGATCCTGCTGAACCCGATTATGCGGTTTCCGGTGTATCAGATGTTAATGCTGTCCTCACCATTGAACCGGGTGTGACCATAGAATTCGGGGAAGGGGCGAGAATGGACATCGAATCAAGTGGAACCTTGATCGCCGTCGGAACGGAAACCGATTCGATCATATTTACCGGCGCCACGAAGTCCCCGGGATCTTGGGATGGAATCCATATTAAATCGACGAGTGTCGACAACGAGATTTCCTATGCCTCGGCGTTGTATGGCGGCGCTGACACCTACGCCAATATTTATATCAGTTATAACGGAGCCGCGAAAATCAGTCATACCAGGTCCGATAAAAGTTCGACTTATGGGTTCGTAGCAGAAAATGGTGCAGGAATACGCGAATTTGCTGAAAATAGTTTTAACGGAAACGCCTCAGGGGCGTTGAGTATTTCTGCCAATCTCATCGGGTCACTGGACGCAAACAGCTCCTATGCTGGTACGGATGGCGAGGGCATTATTGCTGTGTCTAGCTCTGACGTCACCACCGACCAAACCTGGCCGGCCACGGATGCCCCGTACATCATGGATGGCGTCACCAATGTGGGCTCGGTCGTGACGGTGGATCCGGGCGCGGTATTTAAGTTTACACAGGGTTCCCGGCTTGACATAGAAGGCGACAGCGGTTCGCTTATCGCTGTCGGAAATGCCGACAGCAGCATTCAGTTCCAGGGGACCCAGGAACTCGCCGGTCACTGGGACGGTATTTATTTCCAGAATATTACTCCCACTAATGAGCTCTCCTATGTGGAAATCTCCCATGGTGGCGCCGATTCGTACGCCAATGTATATGTAAATTATAATGGCGGTGTGAAGATCACCAACAGCCGGTTTACGATGAGCGGGACTTATGGTCTTGATGTAGAAGGCGGTGGGATTTTGCGCGGGTTTGAAGAGAATACCTTTGAGGCGGATGCCGGCGTGCATATTCCTGCCTACCTGATTGGAGCACTGGATGCGGCGAGCACATATACCGGATCCGATGGTACCGGTGTGATTTCCGTATCGAGTTCGGACGTGACGACGGACCAGACCTGGTCAGCCACGGATGCACCGTATATCATGGATGGTGTCACCAACGTGGAAGCGGTTGTCACTGTGAAACCGGGTGCGTTATTCAAATTCACCCAGGGTTCGCGTCTGGATGTGGAGGGTGACACCGGCTCACTCATTGCCGTTGGCACTGCTGACAGCAGCATTCAATTCCTGGGGACCCAGCCGGTTGCCGGGCACTGGGACGGGATTTATATCCAGAACAATATTCCCACCAACGAGCTCACATATACGGTATTATCCTATGGGGGAGGGGATTCATACGCCAACGTATATGTCAATTACAACGGCGGAGTCAAGATCACGAACAGTCAATTCTCCGCGAGTGCCACGTACGGGATCGATGTGGAAAGTGGCGGACAGATCCATCAATTCGCCAGCAATACGTTCACGGAAAATGCCCTTGTCAATATCCCGGATTATCTCATGGGAGTGTTAGACGAAAACAGCTCCTATCTTGGCGATGGGACAGGATATATTTCCGTGTTCGGTTCCGGCTCTGATGTCACCACAGACCAAACCTGGCCGGCCACAGATGCGCCGTTCAGGATCGATGGTACGGTCGATATTCTGGCAGATGTGGTTATCAGTCCCGGTGCAGTGCTCCAGTTTACCGTCAGCTCCCGCCTGGATGTCCAAAGCGGGACCAATGGCGGCAGCCTGACAGCAGTCGGAACATCCACCGACAGTATCAAATTCCTTGGCACCACAGACGTACAGGGACACTGGGATGGATTGCGGTTTTCGGTGGTCAGTACCGATAATCTGCTTGAGTATTGCCTGATTGCGAATGGCGGGGCGGATGGATATGCGAATGTGTACGTTGACTATAATGGCAGCGCAACGGTCAACAACAGTACCCTCCGGGACAGCGAAACCTATGGTGTAGAAATCGAAAACGGTGGGGCATTTACCGGGAGCGGAAACGTGCATATCAACAACGCCCTCGGAGATGTAATGGACCATAACAATTAATTCACTGAAGCTCACTACATGACATAAATAATGCCCCTGGCTTCCAGGGGCATTATTTTATCCCAATATGCAGGAATTGACCGCATAAATCCAGCAATGCCGGTCTTTAAGTGGTCAAAACAAAACCCGATTTTCGTACCTTAAGTTCTCCCTAACAGCTTATTATTCTATTGGTTATTTTATTTTCCTCCCGGGAAAGAATAGATTCCGGGTATTCGCCTTAAGTCAATTGTTGCATCGCATCGAAATAAAATCAGGAAACGACGCATGAATACATTACACGAATATCAACCAGTTTTTAGCATAGTGGTTATCTTCCTGTCTGCAGTGGCGTTCGCACAGACCGAACCTGTTGAGGGCATCCGTGACAAGCCGCCCGGTGTATACGCTTTTGTCGATGCCCGTATTGTGCAATCACCTGATCAAATTATTGAAAATGGCACCGTAGTGATCCGGGATGGCATTATCGACGCAGTTGGAACTAATGTGACTCCACCATCGGATGCACAGATCATCGAGTCGGCTGGGAAGACGCTCTATCCCGGATTTATTGAAATGTATCTGCCAATTGGTGATTTTGCCGGAGGAAATGACCAACCCAAGTCGTCCTCTTCTACTCCGGGACACTGGAATCCGCTGGTACACCCCGAGCGGGATGTTTTAGCCCGATACCAGGTTGATTCAAAACAGTGGAATGCGCTCCGGTCTTCCGGATTTACTACCGCACTTGTGCTCCCAAATGATGGCATATTCAGGGGGAGTGCAGCGATGATTACTCTAAACAAAGAACAATCCGGGTACCGGGTACTTCAGCGGGACGCGGCTCAGGTACTCTCTTTTCAAACATATAGCGATTGGACCTTTCCTAATTCATTGATGGGGAGCATCGCGTTGATACGCCAGACATTCCTGGATGCCCAATGGTATGGTCAGGCCTTTGAGGCCTACGAGGTGAATCCCCATCAACCAAAACCGAAAACAAACGACGCACTCCGGGTGCTTTCCGGGCAGATACAACAGAAGACCCCGCTGTATTTTGCGATCGACAACCAATACGATTTGCTCCGGGCTCAGCGTATAGCAAAGGAAACCGGTCTTCCGTACTGGATTCGTGGCAGTGGACATGAGTACTGGCAGCTTTCTGCACTTCAGAATAACGAGCACCCTCTTGTTATCCCGGTCGATTTCCCGAAAACCCCGCCGGTTGAGGATTCGGAAGTTGCACTCGATGTATCCCTGACCACATTGCGGCACTGGTATTACGCCCCGGAAAATCCTGCCCGGTTGGCACAGGCCGGAATCCCGTTTGCCATTACCAGTAACGGACATTCATCCCCGGACAAATTTTACGCCCATCTCCGGGAGGCGGTCCGGCGCGGTCTGGCAAAAAAGGACGCACTGGCATCTTTGACCACCCAGCCTGCTTCAATCCTCGGGCTTGCGGATCGGCTGGGAACGATTGAACAGGGAAAAGTCGGAAACCTTGTGGTCACCTCGGGAGACATTTTTACCGAAGTATCCGAAATTCTCGATGTCTGGATTGATGGCACTCGGCATAAAATCACCCCCGAACCCTCTGTGAATCTTTTGGGAAGCTGGGAGCTGACGTTCAGTCCAACGGACACGACATCTGTTCGGGGAAAACTGCTTATACAGAATGACTACCCGGACCACACCGCCAAACTTTTGGTGGATACACTTACAATCACTGTTCCGGAAGTCTCATTGACCCAACGCCGGCTTTCCTTCCGGCTGGACGGAAAGCCGCTGGGAATGCCGGGAGTGTTGCGATTTACCGGGGTGGCAGACGACAGCACGCTCACTGGAAGTGCGGCGCTCCCAGATGGCATTCGCATCCCATGGAAGGCAACGGTTGACAGCCTATCTATTGATCGACCGCAAGAATTCCATTCCACTCAAACTTCCATGGAATCGGAGACTCTCGAACCTCCTCTCCCTCCGGTGCCGTTCGGGCGACGTCAACTGCCTGAGCAACCGGACCAGGTGTTGATAAGGAATGCTACCATCTGGACCGTCGGTCCCGGAGGACGTATTGAACAGGGGGACATGCTGGTCTCACAGGGGAAAATCCAGGAAGTGGGGAAAAATTTAGACGCTCCATCGGAAGCGCAGGTCATCGACGCCACCGGGAAACACGTAACCCCCGGACTTATCGATGCCCATTCCCACACCGGGATTGACGGTGGTGGCAACGAGATGAGCCAGGCGGTAACGTCAGAAGTACGCATTCGCGATGTGTTGAATCGGGATGACCCTGGTTTTTACGGTGAATTAAGCGGTGGTCTCACCGTCTCACATGAATTGCACGGATCAGCTAACCCGATCGGCGGGCAGAATGCCATTATTAAGCTCCGGTGGGGGGCTTCGGTCGAAGAGATGCTGATCGCAGGGGCTCCGCCGACGATCAAATTTGCGCTGGGAGAAAACGTCAAACAATCCCACTGGGGTGACGAGTTTACGACCCGGTACCCGCAGACACGTATGGGCGTGGAACAGCTCATCCGGGATCGATTCAAGGATGCCATTGAGTATCAGAACGCATGGACAAAATATCGGAACCGGACAAATTCCGGACACATCCCACCCCGCCGTGACCTGGAACTGGAGGCGATAACCGAAGTACTTCAGGGAGACCGGATTATTCACTGCCACTCCTATCGCCAGGATGAACTCCTTATGTTCATGCATGTCGCCGAGGAGTTCGGGATCACCGTGGGCACATTTCAACACGTGCTGGAGGGATACAAAGTGGCTGATATTATTCAGCAGCATGGGGCGAATGCTTCCACGTTCAGTGACTGGTGGGGTTATAAGTTCGAAGTGTACGATGCGATTCCCTTTAACGGCGTCTTAATGCAGGATGTCGGGGTGTTGGTCTCCTTTAATTCCGACAGTGAAGTGATATCCCGTCACCTGCATGTAGAGGCGGCGAAAGCGATGAAATATGGTGGATTGTCGGAGACAGAGGCGCTGAAACTCATTACCATCAATCCTGCCAAACAATTACACATTGATCAGCGGGTTGGCTCACTGGAGGCAGGGAAGGATGCGGATTTCGTCGTCTGGAACGGACCGCCCCTGTCAGCCTATACCAGGTGCGAACAAACCTGGATTGACGGCCGCAAATATTTCGACCGGTCTGCGGATCTCCGGGAACGGGAAGCCATTGCGCAGGAACGGAATCGGCTTATCCAGCGCGTATTAACTACGAAAAATGGCCGAAAGGAGAATCGGGAAGGAGGCGAATAATGGCAATGCAATCTGAAAATGTGAGGCGGTTAGTTCTCCGGTATTTCTTGCTCTTACTTTTTTTGTTCGGTGGAGGATCGGATTTGCAGGTGGTCGCCTCTGACCAGATTCCGGCGCCACCCCAGGACCATCCAATCGCATTGAAGGGCGGCACCATTCATCCCGTGAGTGGACCGGCTATACCGGACGGCACGCTTCTGTTCTCCGATGGGAAAATCGATGCACTCGGAACAGAAGTCAAAGTACCCGAAGGGGCCGAGGTTATCGACATCTCTGGTCAACATATTTATCCGGGATTTATTGCCGCGACGTCCACCCTGGGACTGGTGGAAATTCCACTCGCCCGGGCGACCAGAGATTTTGATGAAACGGGGAACATTACTCCGGAAGTCCGGGCGGAGGTCGCCATTAATCCGGACAGTGAATTGCTTCCGGTCGCCCGGTCTAACGGAATCACTACCGCCCTGACTATCCCGCAGGGTGGATTGATTTCCGGTACCTCCGCCGCCATTCTGCTCGATGGCTGGACATGGGAGGACATGACACTCCAGGCGCCGGTTGGGCTGCATATCCGCTGGCCGTCCATGCGCATTCGCCACGAGAAGTCGTTTCCCAAATCTGTGGAAGAACAACAAAAGGCCATCGACGGGAAAATCGAACGGATCCGTGAGACGTTTCGAAACGCCGCTGCCTATCAGCAGGCCCTTCGGACACAATCGACACAGGAATCAGTCTCCCCTGGAACCAGTGTCCGGTGGGAGGCAATGTTCCCGGTATTGGACGGGGACATTCCGGTGTTTGTGCATGCCAATGAAATCCGGCAGATTCAGGCAGCCGTCGACTGGGCTGACGAGCAGGGAGTGGATATGGTCCTGGTGGGTGGTCAGGATGCGTGGCGCGTCACGGATCTATTGCGAGCCAGAGAGATCCCGGTAATCCTGGAAAGCACGAGCATGAGGCTTCCGGCCAGGAACTGGGAAGGATATGATACACCTATGACAGCGCCAAAGAAGCTACATGATGCCGGCGTACCATTCTGTATTTCGCTCTCCGAACATCCTTTTGCTTCCCAATTTCAGCGAAATCTTCCGTATGAAGCGGCGGCCGCAGCGGCCTATGGGCTGCCCCGGGAGGTGGCGTTAAAGGCCGTTACCCTTTATCCTGCTCAGATTCTGGGGATTGCTGACAGGGTGGGATCGCTTGAACCAGGGAAGGATGCGACGTTCATTATTACCGATGGCGATCCCCTGGAAATTACAACGCAAGTGCGGATGGAGTTTATCCAGGGACGGAAGATCGATCTCTCCAACCGACAAACCGCGCTGTACAGAAAATACCGGACCAAATATCAGCAGTTGGATCTGATAGAGGAATAGTACCCGGTTATACCGCACGCTGAACTATAATACACATTCGGTTAACTGCGGCTCTGGAATCCCTGACTATTCGATCCGGCTACCCCAGATGGACAGATTGCTCCGGGACAACGCACTAAACGTCATCACATACTTGTTTAGCCCGTTATCCCACTGCTCCAGGAACACGCCATGATAGGGAATGCCTTCTATGGTAATATCGGCAGTATAATCCCCGGTCATTGTCCAGCTGCCGGCCACTGCACCGGAAATGGTACCGTCAGAGGTTAACTCAATGTTTTGTGATTGTCGGATATCGGCCGAAATTTGTCGCCCGTGATTGAGGTATTGATACGTCCCGGGAATCTCGCCGGCAGAGACGGGTTTCAGGGTCTCTCCACCATAACGATGTGGCGCCATAACCGGCCAGCCTTCTGAATTCATCAACAGCTGGTGTACCCGCACCTGATGAAATTCCCCCTGGTCCGGGAAGCGCGTATGATGGAAAATGAACATTTTGTCATTGGACTCATTGTAATACGCCGAATTATGGCCTGGAGAAACGTATCCGATACCGGATTCCTGAAACTGGAAATTCCCCACGAGTTTGGCGCCGTAAGGTTCGACATTATCCCAGCTGGGGCCCTTGGCCTGGAGCATATTGTATCCATTGGGATCCAGATAGGGACCATCGGGATTTTCGGATCGCGCCACGCGGATGTTGTAGCCGCCATCAGCCGCCAATGTGCCAAATGATAGAAAAAGGTAGTAATATCCGGCCCCCGGATGATACTGAATGTACGGCCCTTCCATGGGACCATGATTTCCTCCGGCGATCCGTTTACCGTATCCTTGATCCGGTTTGGTGTATCCCGTTTCCGGATCCATCTCCAGAATGTGGATACCTCCGGAATAGGACCCGTAGACCATCCAGAGTTTCCCGTCCGCATCGAAGAAAACATGGGGATCAATTACACCGGGATGGATCGAGTTGTCGAACAGCGTATCCGCTCGAGGGCTGTATTCGCCATTCTCGTATTTTTTAATCAGCAGTGTATCCTGATACGCGTATGGTCCTTCGATATTATCAGCTATCGCCAGCCCGATAGCCGACCGATCGGAATCCCAGTTGGCGGAGCTGAAGTACATGTAATATTGGCCATTCAGTTTGATAACGCTGACCGCCCAGGTACTCTCTGCATCCGGTTCCGGCCACGCCAGTGCTTCGGCCAGTTCTTCCTCCGGATTCGGGATCAGCGGATTATCTGCCTGCCAATCGCTTGACATCTGCTCCCACTGTATAAGGTCTTCAGATTTGGCTGATGCCAGGTGGGAACCGAAGACATACCAGGTGCCATCGTCGGCCCTGGCCACCATAGGATCATGGACCGAGACGTTCCGAAATTGCGGACCCTGAACCCCACCGCCCCCGGCGCCGGGAACGATTGCCGAGAGTTCGGCTATCTGGCCTGCGGTCAAGGCGGTATCATAGATCCGGAGTTCATCCATTTTGCCATCGAATGGCGGATCCCAATAGTTCACGGCCAGGCCGAAAACCGAGGTTATCCCGGAGAAAACATTCGGGAAATCCGAACCGGAAAAGCGTTCGACACCATTGATATATACCCGTACATCTCCATTATCCACGGCAAAGGCCAGATGGACCCATTCGTCAGTCCTGATTGTGGTGCCGGTTGTGGCGTCGTACCAGGGATCGTTGCCCGACCAAAGCATGGTTTCGCCACCCGGGCCGGCCGGAACGAGGCTGATCCAGGACTGTTGAGACCCCGAGGATATTCCGCCGAAAAAAGTGGTGGTAAAATTGGTAATCTCTTCAGGATACACTGCAAACGTTACGGTATAAGTAAAATCAGTGATGAGCCCGTCCGGCAGCCGCACCCCGGATTCACTATCGAATACCCCGGCTTGACCCCGCAGGCCTGCTCCGTATGAAATGGACCCGCCGGTATTATTGATCCTGTTTCCGGTAATGGTCCCAGCCTCAAATTGCCCGGTGATGTCGCTCAGACTACTCTCAAAATTGAAATGTGCGACCAAGTTCGGATCAAGGTTCTCTGTAGAGTACGTAAATGTGATTTCACTGTCTTCTTCCAGTGAAATGGATTGCGTCTGAGTTCCTTCTTCATTGGTAGCCGTAATTTCATAGGTTCCGGCTTCCAGGGTGACGGTAACTTCGGAACCGGAGAGGCTATCCACAGCTTCGCCTTCATGCGATACCACGATATCGGCAGCTATGGCAAAACCAAGATCGTTTTCAACTATAATGGTTAATTCAAAGGTACCCCCTGTACCTGTGATATTTTTATCCTCACATGCACCGAGAAATACGAACATCATGGCTGATATTAATAGCAAGATATACGGTTTATTCAGGTACTTCATGATACGCTCCACTCAGGATTCAGTCTAATCCGGGAAATGAATATTGACTTCCAATATACAAATGAGATAAGTGATAAATGAAAAATGCCATCCCGCGACTACGGAATGGCATTTTTCATTCTTAGTGAATCAGGATACCAGATGTTACCCTTTGTTCGGAATGACCGGAACTATTCGTTCATAAGGTTGGCAACAGTCCTCTCACCGATTGCTCTGCTGTAAACACGGAGTTCGTCCATCATTCCTTCGAACGGGACATCCCAATGGTTCACGGCAAGCGCAAAGATCGCATTATAGGCTGAAAAGACATCAGGGTGATCTGAGCCTGAGAATTTTTCAACGCCGTCGACGTAAACCTTGAGTTTTCCGGCATCTGCTGAGAAAACAATATGACTCCATTGGTTCACAGGAATTTGCATTCCGGTTGTTCCATCATACCAGATGTCATCACCAGTATTAGCATCGAATAATCTATTCCAGAGCATGGTATATGCATCATCCCCAGGTCCGGCTGGCGTCAAACTAATCCATGCCTCAACATCATCATTCACCGTACCACCGAAGAAGGCAGTAGTAAACTGGTTAATACTTGCAGGATTAAGCCAGAGTGATACCGCATAAGTATGATCGGTGATTAAAGTGTCAGGTAATCTTATGCCGGATGCTCCGTCAAAAACTGCAGCCTGACCAACCTTACCACTGGCAAAAGAGATGGAACCACCAGTGTTGGTGATTCGGTCACCTGTTTCAGAGCCTGCTGACCACTGACTAGTTGCCTCGTCCAAGTTTCCTTCGAAACTGTAATGGGCAAGTAAATTGGCATCAATATCACCAGTTATAAAAGTGAAAGTATGTTCCCAATCCTCTGCCAGTGCAACAGTATATGTCAGCGTATCCGTTTCTCCGGTTGCAAAGCTTTTTATCGCCCGGATAACGTATGGTTCGGCGCTCGGGAGTGTGTACTGCGCCGAGCTAGCTGTTTCGCTCTCGATTACTTCGCCATTTTTTAAAACGGCGAGGTCGGCCTCAGTTGGACTGTCAGTTTCGTTGATCACGTTTACAGTGAGCTGGTATGACTCCGATAGATCCGCCCACGGTTCGGTGGTGCTTTCCTCACAACTCCCAATCATGCCCATAATTATGAAGGCAAGAATAAAGAGCATATAACGTTTGCTCAAGATTCCCATTTGCTCCTCTCCCTCCGGATTAATAATCCAGGTTAACATTTAAACCGTTTAAATTCGCGTGGAACCGCTTAAGTGGGTTAAGTTGAGATTAATGCATTTTATTCTTTAAATCAAGTATATTGTTTGGTACAGCTGGTGTCCGAACCCTGAGTGCCTGAAAATATCAACGAAAATCAGCTCCTGGTAAAATTAACTCGAAATCCCATCCGGTGGAAAGATTTTTGATTTGCCGGGTTGTGTTCATATTCTATACCCGGCTTAAGAAGCTTAACTCCAACGGAGTGAATATGCCAAAACCAAAAGGGCGAAGGAAATTGCCACGTCCGTTTCTGAAGTGGGCTGGCGGTAAAACGCAATTGCTTGATGCTATACAAGAACGGCTACCGGCAACGATACGGGATACAGGACGCATACACCGTTACGTCGAACCGTTCCTGGGCGGCGGCGCAGTTTTCTTTTACCTGCACGGAATGTACGAGTTGAACGAGACCTATCTTTGCGACATTAACCGGGAATTAATTGTTGGCTATAAGACCATTCAAAAAGAACATACTGCGCTAATTGACCGATTAAAAGAGATTGAAACGGCTTATCTGGATATGTCGCAATCCGATCAAAAAACCTATTATTATCAAATCAGAAATAGGTATAACGACCAGGTGCAAACCTTTGATTATGCCAGATTCAATCCGGAGTGGATTCATCGTGCGGCTATGCTCATCTTTCTGAACAAGACCTGTTACAACGGACTTTTCCGGCAGAACCAGCAGGGGGAATTCAATGTACCACATGGTCAGTATGTCAATCCGACGATCTGTGACGAGAAAAATCTAAGAGCGGTCCATGAGGCACTCCAGCAGACTACCGTAGTGTGTGGCGATTACAAAGTGGCCGAACAATTTATCGATGATGAGACCTTTGTCTATTTCGATCCGCCATATCGACCACTCAATAAGACATCCAGTTTCACCAGTTACTTTAAAAGTAATTTTACTGACGAAGATCAACGACAATTAGCAGATTTTTTCCATGAGATGAACAAACGGGGGGCGAAACAAATACTCAATAATTCCGACCCGAAAAACGAGAATGCGTCGGACGAATTTTTTGATGAACTTTATGCCGGCGAATCTATTACGATTGAGCGCGTTCCGGCCAAACGATTCATTAACAGCGATGCCTCCGGACGGGGTGAAATCAACGAGTTAATTATCTATAATTATTGATAACCCGGTGGGAGCGTACAAAAATAAAGAATGGTCGGGGCACCCAGATTCTACCGGGAGGGATACCTCTGGGAGACCTGGGGACCTTCCCGCCAGAGCGGGACGCGCTACCCGGACTCAATTAATCGTTCAATGATAATGACGGTTCTTCTGACGTTTAACCTCTTGTTCACACCGCATGACGGCACTTCGATTGAGAATGGACTCAGCATATTTGAGTTACCACGAGATCCCTGCCCTGGTAGCTTTCGACCGGCCTTGATTGTGGTGTTTTAATCGATCTGCCAATTTTCGTGTGTGTCCGGTATAGGATCGATCCAGCGATTTACTGTAGAGAATGTAGACTGTATAAACCATGGCAATATAATTAGGAAAAGAGCCGGGGCAGCTCATTAACAGCGTTTTATTGGGGCTTTTATAAATATGGGAATCAAGTATTCCCTTAAACTGCACTTGTACGGCAAAATTTGAGGACCTCGGGTTTTCAGACTTCCTCTCTGACTACAAGACAGAGCCTCTGGAAAATTCTTTGATTAAACGAAAGTGAATCGTTTCGATTAAAGTAACTTCAATAAACTACTGTATTTACTATACATTCGAAGAAGTTTACGTTCTTTCTGGTAAACGGCTTATTTTACTTGATAACAAAACGAAATCATATTATAATTAAGTAGAAAGAAATCAAAAGAAAAAACAGGTATAATGGTTACAAAATGAAAACTACTGTTGACAGACGTGATGAGATTGTTCGGCTCTTAAATAAGAACGGCAAGGTTAAAGTCGAAGAGCTGAGTAAGCAATTCGATGTTTCTTCTGTAACCATCAGAAACGATTTGGATTATCTGGAAAAGAAAGGCATTGTGCACCGTACCTATGGTGGGGCATTGATCCGAGATATTGTAGCATATGATTCCTCACTTACCGAAAAGCAAAAGCTTCATGCCGAAGAAAAACGGAAAATAGGAATTAAAGCCGCCGAACTTATTCATGACGGCGAATCGATCATCCTCGATTCCGGGACAACTACCAGGCAAATTGCCGTGAATATTAAAGAAAAACAAGGCCTTACGGTTTTGACTAATGCCATAAATATTGCGGTTGAGCTGGCGGGATTAGAAAATATTACCGTAATGCTGACCGGGGGAACATTACGAAAAAAATCATATTCGTTGGTTGGCCCGGAGGCAGAGCATGCCCTCACAAACTATTTTTTTGACAAGTTATTCCTTGGCGTAGACGGCTTCGGTTTAGATTCGGGACTTACAACACCGAATCCGCTGGAAGCCCAATTGAACCGGCTGATGGTGCAAATGGCTAATGAGGTAATTGCCGTAACAGATTCGAGTAAATTTGGTCGAAGAAGTTTTTCATTTATCTGTGAGCTCGATGGAATCGATCAGATTATTACGGATAAAAATATTCCAAATAAATATACCGAAGATTTGAAAAAACGTAATATCAGCATCATTACCATTTAGTATGACCCGTGTACTGCTTTATTTGAAAGGAGCATTGGATGAATCATTATACCCTGCAGGAAATTAACAGTCAGGTACAGGTATGGGAAGTTGTCCTGGATTTATTGGATCAAAATAAGGATAAATTCACAGATCAATTACAAGAAGAAAAGAATGCTGAAAATTTATTTATCGGGTGTGGGACTTCATATTATTTGGCTTTAAGTGCAGCTTCGGTTTACGCAAAAATAACGGGTGAGTTTTCCCGTGCTTATCCTGCATCGGATGTTTATCTCTTTTCTGATCCTGTCTTTCCGAACCGGGAGAAGTCGTTTGTCCCATTTTTAATATCACGATCGGGAACGACCAGTGAGGTGCTTTGGGTTGCCAAATATCTTAAAGAAGAATACAATTTGGAATTCCATGGTGTAAGCTGCAGAGAGGAAAGTGAATTATTAGAACTCTCGGATAATGGGTATCTCATCGCGAAAGCCGATGAAAAAAGTGTAGTCATGACCCGTTCCTTTACCAGTATGCTTCTAATGCTGCAATCCTTAGCCGGCCTAAAAGTTAATGACATTGAGTTTTTAGAAAGCCTGCGGCGCCTGCCCGAAATTGGAAAGCGGATTTTCAGAGATTATAATGAACTTCCGGAGACCATCATTAATGAAGGAAATTTTACAAAATTTGTATATCTCGGGCAGGGACCATTTTACGGTTTGGCTTCAGAGTCGATGCTAAAAATCAAAGAAATGTCACTGACCTGTTCTGAAGCTTATCATAGTTTGGAGTTTCGCCATGGCCCCAAATCAATTGCAGATGAAAATATGCTGGTGACCTTTTTTATCTCTGAGAACGCCAAAGAAAGTGAAGTAAAACTCATCCAGGAAGTGCGGGAGCTCGGCGCGAAAGTACTGGCAATCTGTGAATCGAGTAATACTGATATCGATACGCACGCGAATTATGTCGTTGAGTTGAAGTCCGGCGTAGATGATTACGCGCGGCTGCCGCTGTATATGCCGATTACCCAGTTACTGGGATATTACCAGGCGGTCTCCAAAGATTTGGATCCGGATAAACCGACGAATCTCAGCCAGGTCGTTGAGATATAAATTTTAGCAAGGTAGGGGAGAATACATGCAGCAATTTGATGTCGTTGTTGTAGGAGAATTAAACGCGGATTTAATCCTACAGGAGATTCCATCACTTCCGCAGATGGGCAAAGAAATCCTCGCGCGTAATATGACCCTGACCATGGGAAGTGCGTCGGCGATTCTGGCGACGAATGTTGCCCGGCTCGGCCTAAAAGTTGGCTTCTCAGGGAAACTCGGTGATGATCAGTTTGGAAATGTAGTCCTGAATACCTTGAAAGAGCGGGGAGTGAATATTGACGGTATTCTGGTAAGTACGGATTCGCAAACCGGTGTGACTGTGGTGCTCTCCTACCCCGAGGACTATGCCATGGTTACACATATGGGTGCCATGGCTACCTTTGGGATCGATGATGTCGATTTCGAATATGTAAAGCATTCGAAGCATTTACACCTGTCGTCCTATTTTCTCCAGCCGGAGATGCGTAAGGGAGCAGCCGAACTATTTCGGCAGGCCAAAGATGCCGGACTGACCACCTCGTTTGATCCCGGCTGGGACCCGGATGAGGAATGGAGCGACGAAATTTACGATCTGCTGCAATACGTGGATGTCTTCATGCCAAACGAGCAGGAGGCAAAATATATTGCCGGCGAATCCGACATCGATGCTGCCCTCGATACATTGAGTGAGTACTGTGAGGTTGTGATGGTGACGCAGGGAAGCCGTGGCTCGGTATGTCGTACTGAAGGCCAAACAGTCCGTGCCGGGGTGTTTGCGGTTGAGCCGCAGGATACCACCGGTGCTGGCGACAGCTTTAACGCAGGCTTTTTGTCCCAGTGGCTTGCCGGGGAAGATATTAAAAAATGTATCACCTACGGGAGCGCATGCGGCGCAGTTGCCACCACCAAACTCGGCGGTTCAACGGCCTCTCCCACTGCTGATGAAGCCGCAACATTTTTAAAAAATCATAATGAAAATATTTTCGAATAACAGGAATCCGAAAAGTCGATCTTAAGTTTATGTTAAACCCTCTACTTCAGGTAGTTCAGGAACAGAAAAAAGAGAATCCGGTCGGCGTTTATTCCGTCTGTTCGGCGAATAAATATGTGCTGAAAGCATCTATGCTTCAGGCGAAAAAGGATAATAGCGGCCTGCTTGTAGAGCCGACGGTTAACCAGGTCAATCAATTCGGCGGGTACACCGGCATGCAGCCCGGGGATTTTGTGAAGTACCTCCGCGAACTGGCAGCGGAAGTCGACTATCCTGCGGAGAAACTCATCCTGGGCGGAGATCATCTGGGACCGAATCCATGGAAGAATGAGTCGGCTGAGAGCGCCATGGAGAAATCCCGGACCTTAGTAGAGCAGTATGTCGCAGCAGGGTATACCAAGATTCACCTCGATACCAGTATCCCATGTGCTGACGATGATGTCCCGCCACACACGCCGATGGATGATGAGGTCGTTGCGAAGCGGGCAACAGAATTATGTCATATTGCCGAAGAGACCTATACGTTCGCGGAAGATTATCCGGGCAAACCGGTGTATATCATCGGTACGGAAGTGCCAATTCCCGGCGGGGCCGAAGGCTCGCTACACGATTTGGAAGTAACCGGCGTCGAGGCGGCGCAAAAAACGCTGGAAGTTACCAAAGAGGCTTTCTACTCGCACGGACTTGAAGATGCCTGGAACCGGGTGATCGCTCAGGTTGTGCAACCGGGTGTAGAGTTCGGCAATGACAGTGTCGTTGAGTATGACCCGGAAAAGGCGGACACTCTCTCCACATTTATTGAACAGTATGATGACAAAATTTTCGAAGCCCATTCCACCGATTATCAATCAGTGGAAGGATTATCAAATCTGGTCCGGGATCATTTTGCCATTCTGAAGGTCGGTCCATGGCTGACCTTCGCGTTTCGGGAAGCCATATTTGGGCTCTCATATATTGAAAAAGAACTGTTGGGCAATGATAAGTCTGTAAGCCTGTCGAACTTTCGGCAGGTGCTGGAAGCAACCATGCTGGAGCATCCGGCATCCTGGGAGAATCATTATCACGGGAATGAGGCCGAACTCAAGCTGTTACGGAAGTACAGCTACAGCGACCGCTCCCGCTATTACTGGCAGCAGCCGGCGGTGCAAAACGCGCTTGAAAAACTCTTTTCCAATCTCAGAAATAATGAAATTCCGCTCACTTTACTGAGTCAGTTTTTACCGAACCAATATCAGGCAATTCGTGACGGGGAGCTGACAAATGAGCCGGAAGCGATAGCCTTACATAAAATTCAGGAAATCACCGAATTGTACTCAAAGGCCACGCAGTTTAGCACGATTTTTTAAAAACGCACTGCGACAAAATTTTTTTGCTCCAGGTGGTCTGGGAGCCCTGAAAAGGGGAAGTTTCATGAGCGATGACAAAGGAGGACAATAGTGAAGGGTTCTAAACTCTGGTTAATTTTTGCAATAATCACCACAAGTTTCTGGGGCGTCTGGGGCGCTCTCATCGAGATCCCGGAGAAGGCTGGATTCCCGGCAACGCTGGGATATTCCGTATGGGCGCTGACTATGATTCCGCCGGCACTCGTGGCGCTTAAAATTATCGACTGGAAACTAGAATTTGATAAGCGGTCGATCATACTAGGTTCGATAATTGGTTTCACCGGGGCAGGTGGGCAGCTCATCCTGTTTCAGGCATTGCGCTCTGGACCGGCATATCTGGTATTCCCGTTCATTTCTCTTTCGCCGGTTGTCACAATCATTCTCGCTACAATGTTCCTGAAGGAAGGCACCAGCGCCCGCGGATGGATCGGTATCGTTCTCGCCTTAATTGCTATTCCGTTGCTCTCGTATCAGGATCCGAATAGCGTCGCCGAAGGAACCCTGTGGATTATTTTATCTCTGCTGGTTTTTCTCGCCTGGGGTTTTCAGGCATTCGTGATGCGGTTTGCCAATGAGACGATGAAGGCGGAAAGTATTTTCTTCTATATGATGGTGACCGGGATCTTGCTCATCCCGTTTGCGCTCTTGATGACAGACTGGTCTCAACCTATTAACTGGGGATTCAAGGGCCCGTATCTGACAGCGATGATCCAAATACTGAATGCCATTGGTGCATTAACGTTGGTATATGCCTTCCGCTACGGCAAGGCCATTATCGTGTCACCAATGACTAATGCCCTGGCGCCGGTGCTGACGGTAATCATTTCGCTCATCATCTACGCAGTCATTCCGCATCCGGTAATTATCGCAGGGATGGTACTGGCGGTTGTCGCTGCATTGTTGCTTGGCCTGGAAGAGGATATCGAGCCGGGTGAAGAGCTGGAACAGCTCCAACAGGAAGAGGCATAAGGGGAATTCTATTACAACAAAATGGATGTGATGCAATGAAATACTTCCCTCGATTATTTGGCATGTTGCTGCTCGTGAGCCTTTTGAGCACGGGAGTCGTGGCGCAGGACACCTCCTCGCCGGAAGAACTCCTGCTCAAGAATTACCGGCCGGAATCGATCTACGAAGTACCGGAGTCAAACATACCGGAGGCCCGGTATCCGATTATCGATATGCATTCACATCCGTACCCACAGTCGGAGGAAGAAATTGCCCGATGGGTGCAAACGATGGACGAAGTCGGCGTGGAAAAGACCATCGTGCTGACCAAGGCTGTGGGAGCGACATTCGATTCGATATACACGCTGTATTCGAAATATCCGGATCGTTTCGAAGTTTGGTGTGGCTTCGATTATTCCGGCTACGATGAACCGGGATTCGGCCCCGGAGCCGTTGCAGAACTGGAGCGTTGCGTTGAGGTTGGCGCCACCGGAGTCGGGGAACTCGGTGACAAAGGCAAAGGGCTCTTTTATGGGGAAACGCAGGCCTGGGGCATGCATCCCGACGATCCCAGAATGGATCCGCTGTTTGAAAAATGCGCGGAACTGAACCTCCCTATCAATATTCATGTGGCGGATCCCATCTGGATGTATCAACCCATGGATTCAACAAATGATGGATTGATGAACGCATATGAATGGCGCTTGGATAACCAGGAAGACATCGTTGGCCATTCCGGTATGATCGATATCCTGGAAAACACGGTAAAACGCCATCCGAAAACGACATTTATCGCCTGCCACTTTGCGAACCTTTCGTATGATCTGTTCCGGTTGGGCGCACTGCTGGAGAAATATCCGAATCTTTACGCCGATATCAGTGCCCGGTATGCCGAGACCGCACCAATTCCGAGAGCGGCGAAGGACTTTTACACACAGTACCAGGACAAGCTGCTTTACGGCACGGATATGGGCTATGATAAATCAATGTATCATGTCACATTCCGGATTCTCGAAAGCGCCGATGAACATTTTTACGAAACGAACCAGTTCGGATATCACTGGCCGCTATATGGAATCAATTTACCGGATGCGGTGCTCAAAAAGGTCTACAGCAAAAACGCGCGCAATATCCTAAACTAAACCAAAGTTCGTACCATATAACTTCGCGAACAAACGGGGGAGTCATGAGAAAACAATATTGGACATTCGGAGTTATTGCTCTGAGCCTTACAATCCTTTTCGGATGCGCATCAACCCAGCAGCAATCCAAACAAAGTGCCGGCCCGGCAGCCGTGGTGGAGGGCCAGAATCTCCGTGTCGAATTTAACAAGCAATTGTATTCCCGCATTGTCGCAACCTATGACGGGCAGGACGAAATCCTAGGCGAATATTCACCGTCGGAAACGGTGACTCTTAAAGGAAAAGAGATATCGGAGTTCACCTTTCAGGATGTCACAGCGATGACAGTGGAAGCCGACATGGGAGCCGGAAACCAGTATAAAATTACTGGAGTCCACGCCCCACTGCAAAAGACGGTGACCGTGACGGTCTACGATGGTTTTCCCGATATGGCGGTGTTTGATGTTCAATACACGAACACGAGTGGTTCGCCCGTAGAAATGACGCGCTGGGCAAATAACCATTATACCATAGATGCCAAATGGCGTGAAGATACGCCGTTCTGGAGTTTTCAGGATGCGTCGTATGCGTCGCGTCCCGATTGGGTACTTTCGCTGACACCGGGGTTCGAGCAGGAAAATTATATGGGGATGAACGCTTCCGATTATGGCAACGGTACGCCTGTCGTGGATGTCTGGCGTAAGGATGTTGGTTTGGCGGTGGGCCATCTTGAGATCGTGCCGAAACTGGTTTCCCTGCCCGTGGCCATGCCGGATTCCTCGCACGCTATGCTGGGCGTGACCTATTCGCATAATGCTACTACTTTGCCGTCTGGCGAGACAATGAATACTTTTACCACGTTTGCCTCGGTGCATCCCGGCGACTATTTCAGCAGCCTGCGTTCGTATCGCGATATGATGCTCAAGCGCGGGATCAAGTTCCCCGAAACCCCGGAAACCGCCTATGAGCCCATTTGGTGTGCCTGGGGCTATGGTCGCGATTTTACTATTGACCAGGTGACTGCTTCGCTCGACAAGGTACAGGAAATGGGCTACGACTGGGCAGTGCTGGATGATGGCTGGCAGATCGCGGAAGGCGACTGGCGTCCGAATAAAAAGCATTTCCCCGAAGGCGAAAAATCCATGAAAGCCTTTGTAGATAAAATCAAAGATCATGACTTGAAGGCCAAACTCTGGTGGGCACCACTCGCCGCGGATTCCGGCAGTTGGGTGATGGAAGAACACCCGGAATACCTGTTGGAAAATAAAGACGGCTCGCTCCAGCACATCTCATGGTGGGATTCGTATTATCTATGTCCCGCTGATGAGGACGTTCAGCAGTACACCAAAGAACTTGTGCAGAAAATTATTGGCGAGTGGGGCTACGCTGGATTAAAGATCGACGGCCAGCATCTGAACGGCGCGCCGCCGTGTTACAATCCGAAGCATAACCACGCCCGACCAGAAGAATCCGTAGAAGCCATTCCGGAATTTTTCAAAATAATTTACGAGGCGGCTCTCGAAATCGATCCAAACGCCGTGGTGGAAATTTGTCCGTGCGGCACAGGATATAACTTTTTCACGATGCCGTATATGAATCAGTCAGTAGCATCCGACCCAACCAGTTCCTGGCAGATTCGCCTGAAGGGAAAAACCTTCAAAGCACTGATGGGGCCGTCAGCTCCGTACTATGGAGATCACGTGGAACTGAGCACCACCGGCGAGGATTTCGCTTCAACGGCTGGTGTGGGCGGCGTCATCGGAACTAAGTTTACCGTTCTGCCGAATTCCAAGAGGGATTCCACCTTCTACCTGAATGAACGCCGGGAGCAAAAGTGGGCCCAGTGGATGGATATCTACAAATCCCGGATGCTGCCCACCGGAGAATATCGCGGCGAACTCTACGATATCGGATTCGGCGCGCCGGAAGGCCATGCTGTGGAAAAAAATGGCAAGATGTATTACGCCTTCTATGCTGAACACTGGGACGGAAGTCTGGAATTGCGCGGGTTGAAATCCGGCGTCACCTATCAGGTAACGGACTATGTGAACGGTACGGATTTTGGCGTGGTGACCGGCCCAACTGAGAAACTGAACACGCAATTCACCGATTATCTCCTGCTGGAGGCCACTCCGCAGTAACCAGCAGAATAGTAAACACTTTGGGAGGGACAGTGTCAAATACCATTCGACTCGTTTTGATCTGCGCTATCGCTGCGAACCTACCACGGTGTGTCAGGGATTGCCGACCGGAATTGCCGGCGGTTCCTCCGGTAGCTTCATCCCGGATTGTCGGTTTTACAGCAATTATCCAAACCCATTCAATCCGTCGACCGCGTTTCGGTTGCGGCTGAACCGAACCAGTGCCGTTCGGATGGAGATTACGGATATTCGCGGCCGGGTAGTTGACGTGATCGTCAGCGAAAGACTTAAGCCGGGCCGGTATGTATATCACTGGAATGCTGCTAACAGGGGAAGTAAACCGGTGCCATCCGGGATGTATTTCGCCGTGTTGAAGGTCGGAGAGCAGCGGGAAACGCAAAAATTAACTCTGATTCGCTGACGCACCTAATACTTCAAAGGACTATTATGCCGCAGAAACATATTTTCACGATTCTTTCGATAATTATCTTTCTTTTCGGATGCCAGTCACAACAGGGGCAGACGCAAACTCAGGACTGGACTCATTACATCCATACCACCGGGAATGGCCTGTCGATTGACAATGTCGATGAAATTATCGCAGAAGCGGAAACAACACACGTGTACGGCATCGAGGTGGACAATGACGTCCCCGGACGCTATCCCAGTTTTCTCGATCCAACTCAAAAGCTGACCGCCCTTGAAAAAATGGCCGAACAGGCGCACGCCCATGATAATTATGCCTTCGTGTATGTTGCAGGCCTGGAGTGTATCACACCAAATGTAGAGGATTTTGGTCGGTCGTTTTTCCGGGATCATCCTGACTGGGTGCAACGGGATATCAACGGCAATCCGGCGATCTTTGATGAAACCGATGCTTTCTGGATCGACGAAGGCGAGGAGGACGTCTGGATCAGTCCGTATGCCCCGGAGTGGCGTAAAATCTATATGAAGCGGATTCGCCAGATCGCCCAAACGGGCATCGATGGTATCTATGTGGATATCCCGTACTGGATGACACACTTCGATGGCTGGACCGATACCTGGGCGAGTTTCGACCAGTATACCGTCGAAGAGTTCAGGAAGCGCACCGGCCTGGACGCAAAAACCGACCTGAATCTCGGCGATTTCAGCGATGCGAACTTCCGGGAATGGGTAAAATTCCGCATCGAAACTCTGACCGAATTCATGGCGGAGATCGACAGCAATGTCAAGGCGGTGAATCCCGAGGCGAAGACGATTGCGGAAATTTATCCGGGCATCGGCGAGGAAGCTGTGCGGGTTGGCGCAGATGTCTACCAGATGTACGAAGTGGTGGATGCTATCGCCCACGAATACAGCGCCGGCGGGTACACGGCAGCGGAACGCGAACCGTTCGACTGGTTCACGTACATGACCGGCATGTACACCTTCCGGGCATTCGCGGAGGAGAAACCGTCCTGGATGCTCAGTTACAGCTGGGATGAAAACGAGCCGGTGAGCATCTCCGAATCCATGCACAATATGTTTGCGTCCCACGTGATGGCGGGACTGAATACCTGGGATGCCCGTGGCCATGTGATGTCCGGCTCTAACGATTTCGAAACGCGGACAGCGGCGTATCAATGGATCGCGGAGAACAGACGACAGTTGTATGCGCCGAGAAAGCCGCTCAACCCGGTTGGTGTGTATTTTTCTCCGCAGACACGGAATTTTTTCCCGGAAAGCTACACGCAGGAATTCAACGGCATCATGCATCTGATACTCCAGGGGCACCTGCCGTTTCAGATACTCACACCACGGACCCTGGATCAATTTGAGGGAGAAGTACTTCTCCTGCCGGATGCGAAGATGTTATCCTCCGGGGAACTTTCCTGGCTTGGGGAGTACATCCAATCCGGAAAGACATTAGTGATCACCGGGGAGACCGGGGAATACGACGCGAACCGAAACCGGGTTGCACAGAATCCGCTCTCCGACCTGCTGGGAGAACAAATCGGCGAAACCGGTAGACCGGTGAGGGGTGAGCAGTATGTGTGGTACAAGCAGCGGATCGGTGCGAGCTATTTCAATTCAGCGAGAGCAGAATTTAACAGAGCCGCACAGACCGGAGCATACAGCGAAACGGACTTTTACCGCAAACAGCAGACCTTCTTGCGGGAAATTACCTCACAACTTGGCTACACGCCGGATGTCCGGGTGAAGGCGAGTCCGTTTGTCGCGACGCAAATTACGGAAGTGCAGGGGAATCCCACTGCGTTTCTCACGAATTTTTCAGGGCTTGTTGCGAAAAAGAATGCTAAACAAATTCCGGCTGAAGAAGTGGAAATTTCGTTCGCCGCCGGGAGCGAGTCCGGAAAAGTGATGATGCAGGAATACCTCGGCGACCCGACAGAACTGGAGACGGAATACCGGGCGGATCGGCTGGTATGCAAGCTGCCCGCGTTCCGGAAGGCGGCTATTGTCTGGCTGGAATAAAACATTTGATAGCATCGGGGCGCATCGCCCCCGGAGAACGAGGAAACAATGATGGATAAGAAGCATCGCAACGTGTGGCGTATCGAAACGGGAATCCTGTTTATTGCACTGCTGGTCAGTTTGGCGTTCGGAAGTACGATATATGCGCAAATCCAGTATCCCAGCGGATTTGCCATGGCAATTGATGACATGGGTTGGAACGAAGGCGGCTCTATGGGCGATACCGGTGGCCCGTGGCGAGTCGGTGTCCGGCGCAATTTCGATGTGCGGGATTACCGCCCGATGGTCGAAGTGGGTCGGGAGGTCGGCGTGCGGTTTCAGGGCCTCTTTATTCTGGCGGAAATGGACCGCCTCAACCTGTTACAAGATTACCCGACCACGACGCAGCACGGAGAAGACTTCGACAATACCGCCAACATCGATCCCTCCCAGCTTGCCATGATGGAATATGTCAAAGAGAATGCGGCGTTCCTGGAATTCGGTCTGCACGGTGTCGGGCACGAGCATTGGATTGACGGCAACCGAACCCGCGCAGAGTGGTACAACCTCGAAGACAATAAACCTTGGCCGGAAAAGGATATGCGGGACCACATCGAGGCGTTTAAGAGGATTATGGCCCAGTATAACCTCTCGCCGGAATACGGGCATTCCTTCCCGGAAAGCTTTGTGCCGTGCGCCTACGGCTACTACTGGAACCCCGACGGTGAATACAGCACCGGAGCGCTCATGCGGGAGGACGGCGTGAAATATGCCAACACCCTCTTCCAGCAGATTGAAGAGCTGAGTCCGCCTGAGCCGGGCAGCGGCGGCATCGACCACGGCGTACTGGTGGTAGACCGCCAAAACTTCGGCAATCCCTGGTACGCGATGGCGTCCCTGCCCACGGCGCCTGTCGATAGCTTCCGCACCGATGTCATCGAATCCCACTGGGCGAACTGGCTTGCTTCCGATGATTTTCTGCAGCCCGATCTGAATCAACGCTGGATCGACTTCTTTACAAAGGTGCAGGAGAGCGACCGGTATTACCTGGCGAAGAATACAGAACAGTTTTCCTCGCAGTGGCTGTATAAGCGATATGCCACGGTGGAGGAGCCCAGCGAAGGCACCGTGCGGATCGACAACCGGGAGATGCCGAAAGAGGTCTACGCCAACAATCTGCTGGGGAACATGGTTTTAGCCGTCGCTTTGGAGCCAGGACAGCATGTGAGCGCCGTAACGCTGGACGGCCAACCTATCGCCGCCTACTACGAGGCCGGTGGATTCGGGTTTCTCTATCTGCCCGAACTGGACCGGGATCGCTACGAACTGCGCTACTCCCTGGGCAAAGAGCGAATCCGGCCGTCGATAAACCTGACCGGAACGTATAACGTGTACACCTGGAAGCCGGGAAAAAAACAGTCCGTCATAGATTTACAGATGTACGGAACGCAGGAGTTGGAAATATACACCGACAGATCGCCTGCAGAGATCATGTCGCAGAATCCGCGTCTGGTCGTCCGGGGTTATCGATATTCTGAAGAAGAACAGGTCCTGTCGGTGACGATTGCCGGCAGAAATATCCAGGGGGAACGGGGAACAATTATTATAAAGCACTGACAACATAACTTTGCAACATCACTGGGGATTGGGGAACGAGGGAAAAGCACTGTCCCCCGAGAGATCTACTGCTTGACGGCTGATACAACGGGGAGAACCAACACTTCTATTTTCGCTGTCTGAGTTCGGCGTATCTCTGTAGCAAATCCCGCAAGAACAAAGGTAAAATCATCTATGAAAAAATTCGGGTTTTTTCTGATTCTTACGCTCATTTTCGCCGGCGACGGATCGGCACAGACCGTCTCGTTCGAGAAGCCACGGGTCGGCATCGTCATCAGCAAAACCAATGTCGAGCACCGGTGGGGCCGTGACTCAAATGGCGGGACATGGCTGGGCCGGGGACAACTGTTGTCCCTGTCGCCTGACGGAGGGTTGCTGATGAATACGGCGAAGCAGCATTGGAGGGAATCCGGGGAAATCGTTGGGCAATTCATGCCGATGCACTTGTAAAACTTTGGCAGCCGGAAATGCATAACTTTACGATCGACTACACGAATTGGATGGTCCGGGAGGGTTCCGAGACGGAAGATGAAATAACGCTGCACATCCAGCCGGGTGGAATCGGAGAGCCTGAGTTTAGATTCCGGAGTGATAAGCAGCCGGAATCAATATATCTGGACAGGACAAAATTACAATGGAATAAAGAAAGCCAAAGAAATGTGTTTAAGTTAGTTTTTTCGGGAAAGCGGGATTCCGGCAGAATAACAATCCGCTTTAAAGATTGAGTAAAAACAACATCGACAGAAAGAAAGATAATGAAAGTTCAGAATTTAAAATTTTCATGTCGTTTGAGGGGTAGAAGGATATCCCGCTTGAGTTTACAAGACAATCAAGCGGGGGATATATTATAGCTTGCTTTCGATATGAAAGCCATATATATTGGGATCGAAAGAAAATATAACCTTTCCGCGTTTCATTCAATTTGACATATGCCAAAAAGCTGGGTGTAGGGATTTCTTTAAATTTCAAACGAAGAATGCAATTTAATTAAGGGAGGTAATAGTATGCAAAAAACAACCAAAGTTTTTGTTTTATTTGCCCTTGTCTTTTTACTCCTGTTAACATTGGTGCAAACAACCTGGGCCGCTTCTACCGGGAAAATTGCGGGACAAATTGTTGATCAGGAGACAAATGAGCCGCTTCCTGGGGTGAATGTAGTTATTCAAGGAACTAGCTTGGGCGCTGCGACAGATACCGATGGCTCCTATTTTATTATCAATATTCCTCCCGGAAATTACCAGGTGAGAGCCAGCATTATTGGATATGCCACCGTGTTGAAAGAAAATGTCCAGGTGAGCATAAATCAAACTACTAACGTGGACTTCAATATGGTGCAGGAGAGCATTCAAGGCGAAACCGTTGTCGTGGAAGGAGAACGGCCGGTAATCCGTCATGATGTGTCTTCCAGCCAAAATATTGTTACCAGCGAATCAATCGAGAGTCGCCCGGTGGACAATTTGGAAGAAGTGCTATCCGCCGAAGCGGGAATACAACTGAGCGCCGGCACAGAGGGTACAGGTCTGGTAGTTCGTGGCGGCGGCCTGAATGAGACGGATATTGTTATTGACGGACTTTCCACTCGGAATAAAAGAACCCAACAGCCGATGACCACCATTAACCTTTCGGCAGTGCAGGAAATCGAAATTCTGACAGGTGGATTTAACGCCGAATACGGCGACATTCGCTCAGGTATGGTTAACGTTGTGACCAAGGAAGGCAGCATGGACCGGTATTCTCTCAGTTTGAACGCACGGACCAGCCCGCCTGCTCGTAAGCATTTTGGTCCCAGCCCGTTCGGCATCAATGGTCCATTTTGGCAGGTCTATGCCGGGCAGGATGCTTTCGGAGGGGTCTCCCAGGAGATGGTGGACAATGGTGAATACCCGTTTACTTTTGTGGGTTGGAACCAAGTTAGCCGGCAGTATTTGGCTGATGCCGATCCAAACAACGATATGACGCCGCAGGCCCTGCTTGAATTGTGGAAATGGCAGCATCGTAACCGGGAGTACGCGAATGAACCGGATTACATTGTTGACGGTGCACTCAGCGGACCCATTCCAGGGACTCCGGTTGCTTTTATGCTTTCCGAACGTTACGAAAATTTGCAATTGGTTTATCCTTTTAGCAGAAATAATTCAATGTCCAGTACAACTTTGTTGAAGCTGACCACCCACCTGAGCCCCCAGATGAAATTATCTTTTATGAACAATTTTATGCTGCAACGGGGAGTCAGTGGTTCAATTTATGACGATACCAACGGTCTAATTACCGGTACCCGGCAGGGAACCGAATATGGCAGGGATGCTTTTTACTGGCGCTATATCTGGCACGATGCCAGTTACAACCCGGCCGAAATTCGTCAGTACAGTGGAGGGCTGTCGCTCAACCATGTTTTAAGCACTCGCACGTTTTACGATGTGAACCTGGAATATACAAATTATCAGATTACACAGGAGCCCATAGGGTTGCGCGATACGACCGGGATTAAAAATATTGCCGGTCGATGGTATGATGAGCAGCCGTTCGGATATGTTGGAAGCCAGATCGGTTCCATAACCGAAAAATATGGAGTGCTAGGTGATTTCCTGATGTCTGGCGGGGGAAGAGGACAAGATCACTCCCGTTACTGGGGGATCCAATTAACCGGCGACCTGGTTTCTCAAATTAATAAACATAACCAGGTCAAAACAGGTATTACGGTTGACTATACGGAATTCCGCGAACGAAGGGAGATTAACCACGGTGCGACGACCCAACCTTTTGATGAAAATCCGACCAATTGGTGGTACTATAATTCCTCTCCCGTTAAATTGGGTGCCTACATTCAGGATAAATTAGAATATGAGGGAATGATTGCCAATATCGGAATCCGGGCCGATTATCTCCAGCCTGGTATAAATCCCTATAATTTAAACCCTAGTTATATTTATTCCCATCTTCCATATGATCTTGAAAGTTTTAGGGCGGATTCGAACAGTTTTTCGCAATATAAAATCAACGACGAATCATATAAGCTCTATCTGAGTCCGCGCCTGGGAATAGCACATCCGATTACCACTACCAGTAAGATCTTCTTTAACTACGGGCATTTTTACCAGCCGCCGGTCACAGATCAACTTTATACTGTGAGGCCGTCCGGAAGCGGTGCCGAACTACCCAACATAAATGCAGACTGGCCCAGAACAGTATCTTATGAAATAGGATTTGAGCAAAGCGTGGCTAACGATTTTCTGATTCATTTTATGGGATATTATAAAGACGTTTCAGATCAACTCACCAGACAGACAATTGTCCCATTTGATAATGAGAGCGTAGTTACGACTTGGGCAAACAACAGTTATGCTGATATTCGTGGTCTGGAATTTAAAATAGAGCGCCGGGTTGGGCGTTTTTGGTATGGCTGGGTCCAACTGGATTATTCGATCAGAAGCACGGGACGGACGGGTTATCGCTATCTTTATGAAGACCGCCAGCTCTCTGAGCAGCAAAGCGAACAACCCCTTCAAACCAGAAACTGGCCGGTTCCATCCGTGTTTTCTAATATGACCTTCCGGACTCCCCAAGATTTCGGTCCCTCATTGGTTGGAATCAAATTTTTAGGTAATTGGCAATTGAATATTTTACAGGAATGGTCTGATGGTGGGAAACAAAATCTGACTCCCCAATCAGCGCCTAGCGAACAGCATTGGGCGGATGTCATTGATTACTGGAATACCGATATACGGGTAGAAAAACGTTTCCAGTTTAACAGGACCCGCTTCAGTGTATATATGCAGGTTAAAAACCTGTTTAACTACAAAGGGTTTCCAAACCCGTTGTACTGGAACAGGTATGTTGATTCCTTGCATTTCCCATGGGAAACCGGTGATCAAAAAGGTAATGATAAACTGGGTGATTATAAGCAAGACTACATCGACCTTGGTTGGAACACCTGGTCGCAATTTGTTAATCCACGGGATATCTTTTTCGGCATAAGGATACAGATGTAAAGCCGGATTATTGGATGCATAAAAACTTGCGAAAACAAAGGAGATAAACACTTATGAAGCGATATGGAATTAAGAAATGGCTTCCCATTGTATCCGGTTTTGTCTTTCTCTTGCTGAGCATGATGGGATCTCGCACACTTTTTGCCCAAGCCCGCACTCATGATATGGGAGATTTTAAACTGCGCATGGAAGCCAGGGATGCAATCAATACTAATAGTGTAGATCCGACCGGTGAGTGGCCCCAGGATTATTTCCGCTACGGCAATATTGTTTTCTATTACAGTGGCGTGACGGTTGGAACCTGGGTTGACTCATTGGGTGAAGTTCATTCCAAGGAGCAATTCCTTGAAGGGCCGGTCTCATATAATCGAGCCGACCCATATGGCATCAAGGAATATCGTCGTCATCTGCCCCCGGAAGTGTGGGTGTACTCAAAAGGACAAATGCAGCTCTCTTCCAGGAAATTCAACGGTACGGTAGATGAGGATCTTCCTTCGGATGAGATGATTGAGGTGCACTATAAAATGATGCCGGGCTTCGATGTCGTGAAAAGATCCTATTCATATACCAACCCCAATCATGATGATTACGTTATTGTTAATATGAAATACAAATGCACTTTTGATTGGGATGATGATCCGGATCCGGATACCGACACTGATCAAACAATTTCAGATGTATATTTTCTTGTCGGTTACAGCTTTCAGACGGCCGAGGGGACATACATCACCTATTCCCGCTGGTATGAAGAAGGCAAGGATGACTGGGCAACTTACGAAAGCATGCCTTCCACGCTAGTTCCCGATGGAAGAGAACTGATGGTGTCTTATGGTTGGGATGGAGATCACCCCGATATTAATGAGTTTGAAGCGGGTGGCCTCGAATTTGACGATACCGGTGATCCGCGATATGCAATCGGATCCGGAGGCGGTTCGCCAATGCCGTCAGGTGAATTTGTTTCTTCAGCATATAGCGGATTTTCCGCCTTGCACGTGGATAACTCGGTCACTGATAAAACCGATAATCCGGCGCAACCCATTTCAATCATTGGAAATATTAGTGTATATAACGTGTGGGATACTGATTTCACGGGCTTTGCCTCAATTTGGGACTGGGCTTCTTCCGGCACACGCCAGACAGTTGAAGAGCAGTCCGGCTGGCCAGATGATGCTTCCGCCCAAGAGGCTGAGTTTCCATTTCAGGCATTTGGTCCCTACGATTTCAATTTAGGTGATTCGGTTGAAATCGCTTATGTGGTCGGTGCCAATGGTATTTCTAGAGAACTGGCGGTTGAGAAAGGGTTGGAATGGCGTGACTGGTATCGGGGAGAATCGGGAGCTACATTTGACAACAATGCCAAGAACGAACTCCTTGCTACTGGCAAAGACTCACTGTTCCAGACCATGGATCGGGCTTATTGGGCATTTCAACGCGGCTATGATATTCCTGATCCGTTGCCTACTCCTGATTTAACAGTCGAGTCCGGGCCGAATGTAATCTATCTGGAGTGGCAGGACATGTCCGGGGAAGGAGATCCCGATACCGGTGTGCCAGACCTTGATCATTATAATATCTATCGCAAGCGAGGCGCCTTTACCGTAGATACCTACGATGAGCTAAAATCAGATGGAACTCACTTGGTCTGGAGAAAAGTCGCTGAGGTGTCGAAAGATGTAAACACTTACGAAGACAGTGACGTGGTAAGAGGTGAGCCCTACCACTATGCGGTGACAACGGTGGATGATGGGACGCAAAATACTGACGGCTTGTTTGCTGGTCAGAAGCTGGAAAGCTCGAAGTACACCAACCGTTCCGAGATTGCTGCGTATGCTTTTGAACCGGGCGAACCTACCGCAGACGGGGTGCGTATTGTTCCGAATCCCTATATTACAAAAGCGGGTGATTACAACTTTACAGAAGCAGGCGATATGGTGCTTTTCGTTAACCTACCGCCTTACTGCACACTGCGGATTTTTACGGTAGCCGGCGATTTGATTAAGACCATTAATCATGTGAGCGGAAGCGCTGATGAAAGTTGGGATTTGGTAACTGAGTCAAATCAACTAGTTGCCAGCGGCGTCTATATTCTGCAAGTGGACGACGCAAAAAATATTGACGAGAAGCCGATTCCTGGCAGCATTGAAAAATTTGTAGTTGTGAGGTAATTCAAATGTTTTCAAAAATAGCAAAAAGACAAAATCAGAACTGCCGGGAGGAATAAAATGAAAAAAATGAAAAACATCAAAAATTTAATTTTGATTGTGATGTTGGCAGCCTCAATACCTCTGCAGGCTGCCGGCTTGAAGAAAGTTGCCCAGTCAGGCATGCAGTGGTTATCCATACCTGTTGGCGCGCGCGCGGCCGCTCTTGGTGGTGCATATACTGCTGTTGCCAATGACGCCAGTTCCATTTTCTGGAATCCGGCGGGAGTGGCCTTGAGCAATGGCGGCAATTTATTCATCGCACAAACGAATTGGATCGCTGATATCAATGTGAACGCCGCGTCAGTTTCTTATGATGCTGGTGGATTAGGCTATTTTAGCGCCAGCTTTGCGGGGGTTGATTGGGGCGTTTTCCATGGAACCCGACGCAGCGAAACATCGGCAGGTTTTGTGGAGACAGGCGAATTTTCTCCCACAAATTGGGCAGCCGGTATGGGATATGCCCGGCGCGTAACAGACCGCTTTGCAATAGGCGGACATTTACGTTATCTGCATGAAAATCTGGGGTCCACCCTGGAAGGAACAATGGACGCTGGCACAGAATACACGGCCAAAACGAGTCTCATGGCTTTTGATTTCGGAACGATTTACTACACCGGTTTCAAGGATTTACGCCTAGCAATGAGTCTTCAGAACTTCTCTGAGGAAAAGAAATACCGCGAAGCCCATTTCCCCCTTCCGTTGACATTTAAATTTGGAATCGCAATGGATATGACCAGCTTTTGGACTTCTGAATCTCCCCACAGCGTTTTGCTGTCTGTCGATGCGATTCATCCCAGGGATTATACGGAACGGATGAATTTCGGTCTGGAATATGGCTTCAAAAACATGTTCTTTTTGCGCGGCGGTTACAAGACCAACTACGATGAGGAAGATTTTACGGTGGGTGGTGGCTTGAACTACGAAATAGGCGGTTTTGCGCTGGGGATCGATTATAGTTATCTTCAATTCCAGCATTTCGATGCAGTGCAAATGTTCACCGTAAATTTTCATTTTTAAGGCAGGTAAATGAATATGCCAACTAAACGGTATTTTTGAAATGATTTTATTTAAAATTATTCGGAGGATTTTGGTATGAAATATAAAAGATCATGGGGAATGCTCAGTTTTACCTTGATTATCGGTATGGTTCTATTTTCCTGTTCGGCGCCAGACGAGCCGACATATGGGGAAGACCATCCGGATCCCAATCCGACCGGTAAGGCCGCACCCCAGGTTGATTCTTTGAGTTCTGGCGAGGGCTACCTGAAAGACGTCATAAAAATATACGGCAGTGGTTTTAGTGCCACGCCGGAATACAATTTGGTCGCATTTGGAAAAAGTGTAGGCAAAATTATTTCAGCAACTGCCAGTGAACTGACCGTTCAGACACCAAACCTGTCAAATGACACAGTGGATGTTCTTGCTAGCGTTAAAGGTTCGGAATATTGGAGCCAGCCATTGTCATTTATTTTCAAGAATACGCTTAAGACAATTGATGAAGAAATCGTCTGGCCCAATGGCGTAGCGGTTGATGGGGACGGCAATGTTTATATCGGATCGGCAGACGCCGGTGCTATTTACAAAGTTACACCGGATGGGGTGAAATCCGAATTCGCATCGGTGCCCGTTAGTGGTTCAATCGGGTTTGGTCCCGATAATTATCTTTATGTTTGTGAGCAGGGTGAAGATAAAATCGAGAGAATTTCCCCAGACGGTTCAACAATAGAAGAAGTAGTTTCGGTGCCCGGTCCCGTTGATTTCGATTGGGATGAAAATGGGAACATGTATATTGTAGAAAACGGAACCGGGATCCATAGGCTGGACACATCCGGTTCCCTTACCTATATGGCTGATCTTTCCACGGCGAAGTGCAGCCGCGTATTCGGTAACTATTTGTATGTAACCGCCATCTGGGCTGGGAAAATATCCCGGTTCGAGATTACGAGCGACGGTTTGGGAGACGAAGAAGTTGTTATGGAAGAAATGGATTCCCCTCTTGGAATCGAATTTGACGCTGAGGGAACCATGTACTACACCTTAGCCTGGGAAACCAGTCTCTACACTCTGCAAGAGGACGGAACCGAGGAAGTGTTATATGAGGGCGAATTGATGACCCCGATGCATTATATCAACTTCCATGGTAAGATAATGTACATCGTTTACCCGGGTTGGGGCGGTGTTGGGGAGACGATGAGCGCTTATATTGGTGTGGAACAGGCGCCAAATTATGGCTTGCAGTTCTAACACTTTCTGAACAGGCCGTGCATTTACCATGAGTATGAGTGCACGGCCATTCGGTTTGGAGATATAAAAAAGATTCGGTAGTTCATAAATGAGATTTTTGTTGATTCTTTTTACGGGTGTTATCCTCTGTCCCGGTTTAATTAACCTCTCTTTTTCTCAAAGCAAAGGCGGGCACTGGCAGTTTGAGAATAACGGACTCGATTCGGCAGTTTGGGATGGTTTTGATAATAATGGATCCTTACAGGGTAATGCCATCTATAGCAACGTGCCACCCTTGCAGCAGGGGATGGACTATCTCTCCCTGGATACAGTATTTACCCATGATTACTTTAAAGTGGAAGACAGTAACGACCTAAATTTTACCGATGAAAATATCGGAATTTCTGCCTGGATTTATCCATTAGTTTTAAATGATGTTCATTTTCTGGTGAATAAGGGAAGGCAGGACTCAAATCCAAAAACGACTAATTATGCATTGCGGATTTCAAAATCAAATAATTTGGAGTTTCTTATCCGGGATGCCGGTAACCAGGCCCAAACCGTGGCATCAAGTTTTACCATTCCGGTTAATCAGTGGACATTTGTAGCCGCCTATTACGATTATAGCCTGGGGAAGGTATTTATGTGGAACACACCGTCCGCATCCGCCACGGATACTATGGATTTTATCCAGCCGCTGATTCCCAATAGCGATCCGCTTTCGGTTGGTTCCTGGTACCGGGCGGATCCAAACAGCCCGTCAATAAAAGATTTTGAAGGGCGAATGGATGATGTAAGGATAAGCGGTCGGCTGGAGGATGTGGTACCGGCGGTCACAGGCATCTCAGTTAATCAGGAACAGGCGTCTAGTAAAGAAAAAATCAGCCTGGATGTATTCCCAAATCCGGTGCAGCTTTCAAACTCCCGAAGCAACGTGACCATTCAGTTCAAGATTTTTCAGCCGGAGGAGGTCACTGTTTCAGTTTATAATATCCTCGGTCAAAAGATATTTTATGCGGCACCCGGTATCGCAGCTCCGGAAAACCGAATCATCTGGGATATGAAAGGTTTCAACGGCAATTTGGTAAGTTCCGGTTTCTACTTTATTCATATAAAGACAAGAAGCGTAAGCAGTATTCGCAAAATCCTGATATTGGAATAGTAAAAAAGCATGAAGGAAGTACGGTAACGCTGACGTATGGCATCAGAATAAATGAGCAAACAGCAAAATATTTTAATCGAGTTGACAAGCAAGCCATTCCTGTTACAACGGGGATCAACGCCTTTTATTATTCCCGCGTTTGGGGCAACTGTTAATGCGTAAAATATTGGTTTTAGTTTTATTCTTTGTATCCGGTTTTACCGGCTTGGTTTATGAAATAGTTTGGACAAGGATTTTCGGGTTGATTTTTGGCAATACCACTCTTGCCATTAGCACCGTACTGGCGGCGTTCATGCTGGGATTGGCTCTGGGAAGCCGCAAATTCGGAAAAACCGGAGACCACCTGAAAAACCACCTGCGCACCTATGCCCTCCTTGAACTGGGAATTGGCATTTCCGCTCTCCTGGTTCCGGGGCTGAAAGGAAGCCTGGAAGCGCTTTTTGCCCTCATTTATCCCTCGCTGCAAACTGTTCCCTTCCTATTTTACCTAATAAAATTCGCAGTGGCTTTTACGGTGATGTTACCAGCTACATTTCTGATGGGTGGAACATTGCCGGTCATCAGCCATGTGGTGGTTACCCACCGGGAGAAAATCGGCCTGGGTTTTGGGGTGCTCTATAGCCTAAACACCCTGGGAGCGGTCTGCGGGACATTTTTAACCGCTTTTTTTCTCATCCGTACTTTGGGAGTAGTTGAATCCATTTTCCTGGCAGTCGCTTTGAATATCCTGATCGGACTGGCAGCGTTAGGTATTTTCCGGTTTTCAAGAAAAATGAAGACTGGCGAGATTCATGAGAAGATCTCCGAACCAGCCATTGATTCCACACATTTGCGCTTCATACTGTGGATTATGGCGCTCTCCGGTTTCACGGCGCTTTCCTATGAAGTGCTGTGGAGCCGTATTCTGGTATTTTTAATGACCAATTCGGTTTATGCCTTTGCGGTGATGCTCACCACGTTTCTGTTCGGCATCGCAGTTGGATCATATTTTGGCGGAAAAGCAGCCGATCGCTCAAAGAACCGCATTGCCCTTTTAGGTTGGACAGAAGTCGCAATGGGAGCCACAGCGTTTTTGGCTGCTTACTTGTTAATTCAATTGCCGGCTATCCATGAAAAGATTTTGACTTTTGGGCCCGGAACAAGCTGGTTGCAGTTCAATGGTGTTCGCTTTCTGGAAGCCTTTATTATCATGTTTCCATCTACTTTTTTGATGGGTGCTGCCTTTCCGGTAGCAGGCCGTATCCTGGTGCGGGATCTTTCGGGGATGAGCGCCGGTTTGGGCCGGCTCTACTTTTCCAATACCATTGGTGGCGTTTTTGGCTCCTTTCTTACCGGCTTCATTTTTATCTCAATTATCGGAACATCGGCGACTATGATTGCGATGGTTGTAATCAACCTTTGCCTCGGAATTGTTCTGCTTGTTCCCCGCAAGAAGCAATTTTCCCGAAAAAATACGGCTTTCGTTTCTGCTGGCGGAATTGCGGCCTTTGTTTTGGTGATGAACCTGGTTCCGACAACCATATTCACACCAGTCTATGCTTCAATTGAAAAAGGGTATCCCATTATCGATGTCCGGGAAGGTGTGGAAGGGACAGTCACTGTTCATCAGGCCGATTTGCCCATGCAGCATACGAAACGAATTGACGTGGATGGTTTGAATGTAGCGGGAACCAGCTTCATGCTGCGAACACTGCAAATCTTACAGGGAAATCTGCCCCAGTTTGTAAATCCGGATGCGCGCATGGTATTGCAAATTGGTTTTGGCACCGGGCAAACTTCCCATTCGGCGTTGCTTCATCCGATCGAAAAATTGACCCTGGTGGAGATTTCCAGGGAAGTGATGGACTTAGCAAAGCTCCATTTTTCTGAAATCAACGGAGGAGTGCTCCGGGATCCCCGGTTTAATTCCACAATTTTGGATGGAAAGAATTTTGTAAAATACACGCCCGAAAAATATGACGTCATTATGAACGACGCCAACTACGCAGTTGCCACCCCCAGCGCCAGCCTGTTTACCCGCGACCATTTTGAATATTGCCGGCGAAAACTTGAACCGGGCGGTATTCTCTCCACCTGGATGACCACCGACCTGGATCCCAAAGATTTTGATATCGTGTTGAAAACTTTTCAATCTGTTTTCCCATATTCACTGATGTGGATGGCGCCTAATTCTATTAACAAGCAGGTGGTGTTAATGGGATCGACCGAGCCCATTAATATCGATTTTCAGGAAATTGAGAAGAAACTTTCCGATCCTCAGATCAGGAACGACCTTGCCGCGATCAATATCAAATCAGCCTACGATCTTCTGGACTGTTTGGTGCTGGATTCTCGGGGAATTAACCAGATCAGCCAGGATGCACCGGTGAACAGCGATGATCACCCCATTCTGGAATATTCTACCCGGTCAATTCGGTCCAGGGACATGTCCGCTGCTCAGAATCTGGCAAAAATTCTAACTCGCCGTCCGGACGTAGAAGGACTTCTGGTCAATCTTCCGGAAGATTCGGTGGCTAAAGAAAATGTTGAAGAAAATCTACGGCGTCATGAATTGGCCTCAGTTGAATTTTTGCGGGGAATGCTGGCATTTTATCAGGGACAGCCGAAGGAAGGCATGGAAATTTTGCTGAACGGTTCACGCCTGGTGCCAAAAAGTAAAATCGCTTCTCAATTCTTTAAGGATATGGATATTGTAACCACGCAATTGGCGGTCACTGCGCAGCAGAACCCCGACAATCCCGGTGCGCAGCTCCAACTTATCCGGCAAAGGATTTCTCAATCAAATTATGAGGAGGCGCTACAGCATCTGCGGGCGCTTAAGAGGCGCTTTCCTGAAAATCCACTGATTTATTACGAGAGCGCCCGCTGCTATCTTTCACAATCAAAATTAGATTCGGCAAAAATGGTTCTCGAAAAATCATTAGAATTGAATCCCGACATGTCCGGCTCATGGTATTTCCTGGGCGAGATATTTCGTCGCCAAAACCGTTTTGAAAAGGCTTTGGATGCCTTCCGAAAAGCCGTGCAAATCGATCCCCGAATTTATGAAGCGCTCAACGGAAGCGCGGTTGTCTATAAATCGCAGGGAGACTTCGCCCGCGCAGCAAAGCTTTTCCAACAATCCCTTGAGCAAATGGAATATCAACCGGAGGTGGCAGCAGAGCTGGGGGATTGCTACCTGAATCTGAAAGACTATTTGCGGGCGATAGATAATTACAATAAGGCACTATCCATGGGCAATTCTTCGCCAAAATTGCTTTTTAATCTTGGAACTGCATTTTCGCTTTCCGGGCGGTACAACGAAGCAGAAAAATACTTTAAAAATGCCCTGTCCCGGGATGATTCCAATCCTGAGATTTATTACAACCTTGGAAATCTCTACGCAATACAGAACCAGTTCCACAAGGCGATTCCCCTTTACAAAAAGGCCATCGCTCTCAATAAGAATGAACCGGATTATTTTAACAACCTTGCCATGTGTTATCGCCGCATGGGAAAATTACAGCAGGCGCTGGATGTTTTTGATAAGGGGTTGCAGTTATATCCGGATTCACCGTTGCTGGTGAAAAATGCCGAAGAAACCAAAAAATCATTGATATCAAAATAGCTTTGCAGGAAGGGAAGAATGAAGCTGAAAAATCTGAGAAATCTGGCCGTCATTATGGGGGGGATATTACTATTGAGTTGTGCGCCGTCCCAAAAATTTTCCGCCGAAGCGCCGCAGCCAGGTAAATCGCTGCTGGTTGGAGCAATCCTGGTGGAAAACGTTGGATTGGAGGATGTTTATGAAGCAAAGACCGCTAATATTAAAGTCGTGATAATAGGAAAATCCGCAGAAAACGGGAGAGAAGTTACGCAGGCTTACCATGTGAAAACCAATGCTGACGGCTATTATATGATTCAGAATGTGCCCCCGGGTGCTTACGTGCTAAAGGGTATTGAGGTGGACCTGGGTTATGAAACACGGATGATAATTTCGTCCCGGTGGGAAGGGAACACGCAGCAATACTATCCTGTGAGCCTGATGATTGACAACATCGTGCGGGAATGGCCGCCGGCTTCGGATCAGAGGGTGATTGATATGCGAATCCGTTATTTCAGAATTGATGCAGCCAAACGCATTATGTACGATGATATAGAATCGCTGAGTAATGCTAAACTGGCCATCACGGATAAGCGCTATACCATGCCCGACCCGGAAGCTTATTTTCGTGAGAAATTCCCGGATTGGGGCTGGTTTAGTGCCAATTGATTCGAATCATCTAATGCGCAACCCGGCATTCGGTTGCTTAACTATACCTGGGCTGGAGAGATTTACAGCAGGAGCCGGGTAACTGAGCCTGAATGACCACTGGAAACTGCCATTCGAACTAACCGAAAAATATGGTAAACGGGTTGGATTCCGGGACACGCCATGCCGGATTTTGTCACGGAAAAAACGCCGATGGTGAAACTGGGTAAAACGGATTGAACGGGCTATCCCGGAGAAGTCCATTATGCGACCCGTTATGATCATCCGGATGTAATGTCTGCTTTTAAGGAATTTGATGATATGCTTGCGGACCGATATGATTTTCATTGAAAATATGCAGATTGAGGCCCTGAGTAACCGCCCTGGATCAGCGCTACTATCGAAAAAAGCATGTCGGACGGATCCAATAATTCATTGGAAATTGTGGAAGGAGTAACGGCCACCGATAATATCATGGCCCACATGAAAAATGTGGGTGCAAACTACGGCTCGCTGTGGAACTGGCACCGGATCCGGCCGGCTGCGTGATGAATTATTACAATCAATACCCCAATGCTATCGAAAATCTGGCCCGTAGCATCGGCTACCGGATGCGGCCTTCCTGGATCTGGAGTTTTCAGGTTGGCGACCGTGTTTGACTGGTCTTCGGCATGGTAAACGATGGTATTGTCGGTGTTCCGGGTGTGCTCTGGCTGACGTTTCTAGACGACAGAAATAATATGCTGAGATCGGGGGATTGGATCCCGGTTATCCGGCAGGCGCGATTGGAGCTTCCTCCGAATGTTCAGTTACCTGGAAAAGTCCGGAGGAGGGATTAAGACTGAAAGCGGAAATCCAGGTAAAAGGTCGCCGTTTTCCGGTGTAATGGTCCTGCTATCAGGAAATCAGCGAAGCCGGCACGCGGATCCTTCGCCGAAATCTGCGATAGAAACGCTGATTGTATCTGGGGTTCTTTTTTTTTGAATACCGACCTCAGAAATTTTAGCCTGGCATACAATTCAATCTGTCTGGGGCAGATCGTTAGTTAAAAACTATCAAATTTCAGAACTGGACATGAAGATGAAAAAAACAATATCCGGGTATTTTTTAAAACACGGTATCATGGTATGCTTTCTTTTAGGTTTTATGGTTAACCTGAATGCGCAAACGGATAAAGATGTCTATCATGTCAAAGAAACGACTGATTTTGATATCTCCGGGAAGGGCAATGCCGACCATTGGCAGCAGGCAGACTGGTTAAAATTATCCCCGCGGGAAGAAAGCAGCTATTTGCAGACCCGGGCAAAGGCGCTTTACTCTGACAGCGGTATTTATTTTCTGTTCCATAACCAGGACCGGAAAATAACCGCGACCATTCAGCAGGATTTTGAAGATTTATGGCATGAGGATGTGGTTGAAGTTTTTCTCTGGACCGACGAGGACTTTCCCATTTATTTCGAGTACGAGCTGTCTCCCCTGAACCGCGAACTGGTGCTCCTGATTCCCAATCTCAAGGGTAATCTGCTGGGCTGGAGACCATGGCATTACGAAAGAAAACGGCTTACCCGACATAAAGTCTGGATTGACAGTTCAGATGCGATGGAAAAACAAATTCATTGGCTGGCTGAATTTTTTATTCCCTATGAATTGCTCGAACCACTCGGCAACGTGCCACCGGAATCCGGAACCCGCTGGCGGGTGAATCTTTATCGTGTTGATCACGACCTGGGTCATTCTGAGAGCTGGGCATGGCAGCCGGTAGAAGAACGATTTCACGAATATAAAAAATTCGGCACTTTCATCTTTGAATAACCGAAAAAACGGGTAGGAGGAATTACCTATGAAAATGAGTTTAAAGTACTCATTTCGATTTATAATTATGGTTTTAATAGGATTACTGCTTGGCGGATGCGACAGTCAGCCAGAGAATATTCCGAATATTCCCCCAGGACAAAACTGGACCAACTATGTCCGGATTGCCGGACATGGATTGAGTATCGAAAGAGTTGATGATATTATCGACCGGGCAACCGAAACGTATGTCTTCGGTGTTGAAACCGACAACAGTCTCACTGGTTATTATGAGAGTTTTTTAAACCCTGAGGAAAAGTTGAAGGCCATGGAGGTCATGGCTGAGGCAGCCCATAAAGTGGGAAATAAAGTATTTATCTACACCGAGGGACTGGAAACTATTACCGCCAATGCTGATCAGAAAGAGCATACCTTTTTTAAGGATCACCCGGATTGGGTGCAGCGCAATATCGAAGGAGAACCGGCGGTATTCGGCGGTGGTAGCGCTTTCTGGATTGACGAGGGTGATGAGGATGTCTGGATTACGCCCTATGCCGCCGAATGGCGGGAAATGTTTATGGAGCGGATCCGGCAGATTGCCGCTACCGGAATGGACGGTGTGTTTGTGGATATCCCTTACTGGATGACCCATTTCCGGGGATGGGGAGATACCTGGGCCAGTTTTGATGAATACACCGTAGCGGCATTCAAAAAAGAGACCGGTCTGGATGCAAAAAAAGATCTGAAATTGGGCGACTTTAACGATCCGAATTTTATTAAATGGGTGGATTTTCGTATTCGTACCCTCACAGAATTCATGAATGAAGTAGCAGAAAACGGCCGTTCGGTGAACCCTGATTTTATCACCATTGCGGAAATTTATCCCGGTATCGAGGAAGCTGCTGTGCTGGTCGGAGCCGATGTTTATGAGATGTACCAGGTAGTGGATGTGGTGGCACATGAATACAGCGCCGGCGGATATAAATCTGCCGATCGTAATCCCGCTGACTGGTTTGCGTTCATGACCGGGATGTATACCTTCCGGGCTTTCGCGGAAGAAAAAGCATCCTGGATGCTGACCTATTCCTGGGAAGATCATAAAAAAATCACGCCCGAACAGGCTATGGAAAACCTGATGATGTCGCAGTTAATGGCCGGCACCAATTGCTGGGATGCTGCCAATCACGTGATGTCGGGTTCCAATGATTATGAGGTTCGAAAACGAATTTTCAAGTGGATTAATGAGCATGACGGCCCTTTCTACCTGCCACGTAAACCGATAAAACCGGTTGGGGTGTATTTTTCTCAGAAGACCCGCAATTATTTTGTGGATGAGTTTATTCCGTCGTATCGCGGTATGATGTATATGCTGATGCAATCGCACCAGGAATTCCAGATCGTTACCCCCAGAACGCTGGAAAATTTTGGTGGGGAAGTGCTCATTTTACCGGATGTGAAATGTCTGAATGAAACAGAACTGAACCAGTTGAAAAAATTTGTGAATGCCGGAAAAAGCTTGATTGTCACCGGGGAAAGCGGCGCTTATGATTACCGGCGGCAGCTGCGGCCGGAAAATCCCCTGCACAAAATGCTGGGAATTGAGGATACCCGGAAGTTCACAAAATCCGTTTCCGGCAAGAAATTTGTCTATTTTCCCGGACATCCTGGAAAAGCCTATTTTGATTCGATAGAAGAAGAGTTTAATGAAAAGGCATTTGCCGGCGAATCCGCGGATACAGAATTTAATATGCTCCGAAATGATTTTGTTAGGGTAATCACTGAAGACCTTCAATTTCAGCCACGGGTAGAGGTGTCGGCATCCCCGTTTGTTTCCACACAGATCGCGGCAGTGGACGGTAATCCCACTGTTTTTATTGCGAATTTTAAGGGTTTAAAAGCCAAGGAAAATGCAGTTCAGATATCGGAAGAAAATGTGGAGATTCGCTTCCCGGTCGATGCCGGCAGCACCGTTTATCTGCTGCCGTACCTTGGTGAGAAAAAACAGATCGATGCACAGAAAGAGAATGGGGCCCTCACCGTTACCATTCCACGGATTGACAAAGGCGCGGTGGTGTGGGTTGAATAACCGACAGTGCATTTTTATGAATGAATAAATGAAAAGATGATGTGAATTCCGGCAATACATATCGACCGCTAATCATCGGCATGAGCATACTTTTGATCTCCGCTGCTGGTTGAAACAGATATGTCCGGGATTCGTGCGGTGAACGAAGAAACCGATGAGTCTGTTTGCTGCCGGTTGGAATGGAATACCGCAAATGAAGAGACCGGTACAGACAATGCATATGTTATTTTTCCGGTTACTTTGAATGCCAACGAAAAGCAGAGGTATGAGCTAGTTGACATGACAGATCTGACTCCGCCGAAAACGGAGATTTCAGTCGGCGGTAGCGGGTCATATGGGAATTCATGCCATGTGTAACGGTACCATTGAGCACTGGAATCCGGCGTACCGGAGCTGATTCATTCAATTCATAGCGCAGTTTGTTTTTCTGAAATTTAAGATGGAGGAAATATGCAGCAATTTAATAAAAATACACTCCTGACATTTATACTGTTTCTGTTAGCCGCTCATATCTCATTTGCCGCAGAAATCAGTTGGAAAGCCAGCGGCGATAAGGGTCTTGTGGTGGCCGGAAAGCCGCAAGCGGTGGCTGCCGGTATTGAGATATTGCAAGACGGCGGGAATGCCGCCGATGCCGCTGCCTCTGCTCTGCTGGTATTGGGGGTCAAACATATCGGTGCATTTACCATCGGGGGAGAAGTGCCGGTAATCATTCGCGATGTTCGAACAAATGACGTGAAAGTGCTTTCCGGACAGGGAGCGGCCCCACTTGACCCCGAAGCGATTGAGTGGTATCTGGAAAACGGAATCCCGGGCAGCAGCATCAAAGCCGCCGCGGTACCGGCTGTGATTGATCTGTGCGTCACCATGCTGCAGAAGTACGGCACGATTTCTTTTGAAACAGCGGTGGAGCCTACCCTGCGGATTCTGGATGCCGGCGGACCGAGCTGGTATATCGACACCTCCGATGGCGATACAGTGGATACCGGGCGCAACTGGTACGCAGATCTGGCCGGAACATTGCGCAAACTGGTGGAAGCCGAACAAATGGCAATCGGTGACCGGGTGGATAAACTGCAGGCGGTCTCCAATCGATTTTACCGGGGAGATATTGCCGATGCACTGGATGCCTGGTACCGGCAAAAGGGCGGTTTTCTCCGGAAAAAAGATTTAATAGCGCACGTGACGGAGATCGAAGAACCATTGAAGGTCGAGTATAAGGGATATACGGTTTACAAATGCGGTCCCTGGACGCAGGGGCCTTATCTGCTCCAGACGCTCCAATTGCTGAAAGGATTTGACCTGCAAAAAATGGGTCATCTTTCAGCGGACTATATCCATACCGTTACCGAATCCATGAAGCTGGCCCTGGCGGACCGCGATGCTTGGTATGGCGATCCGCTATTTTCAAGTATTCCTATGACGGCCCTGTTGTCCGAGCGGTATAGTGATATCCGTCGTGACTTGATTGACATGAAGAAAGCCTCCGATCAAATTCTTCCCGGAGATCCCTATGGAATGAGAGCACGCAGCCAAATGCCAGTCCCGCAAACCGAACAAGGGGGTACAACCACCCTCTGCGTCTCGGATCGGTGGGGAAATGTGGTGGCCACAACCCCCAGCGGGTTGGGAAGCACTGCCGGATCGGGCGGCGAAACCGGGGTGATTCACGGTGCCCGGCTGGTGAGCCTGAATACCTGGAAGAAACATCCCAACTGCATCGAACCGGGAAAGCGTCCGCGCATCACCCTTACGCCCACTCTTATTATGAAAGATGATAAACCGGTGATGGCGATTAGTATTGCCGGCGGTGATCTGCAGGATCAGGTGGCGTTGCAGTTGTTACTGGATAATATAGAGTTCGGAATGCTTCCGGAAGAAGCGGTAAAGGCACCCCGCTTCGCGACCGGCCATCATACCGGTTCGTTCGGGCAGGATGACCCGGATATTGCCAGCTTACGGTTACAGGCAAAAATTTCTCGGGATGTTACGGATGATCTAAAAAACAGGGGTCATCAAGTGAATGTGAGGAAGGGTGGTATTGGCGGCGCAGCCATGCTTTATATCGATCCTGAATCCGGAAAATCCTACGGTGCGGCTGCTGCCGCCGGAAGCGTGGACTAGAATTTTAATTTTAGGTGTAAAGGAAGTGGAGACGCAAATGAAATTCAGATCAAAGATCCTGGTTTCGATATTGGTGTCATTATTTCTGATTTGCGGTCTCCGGGCGGAAATTTTTATTCAGAATCCGCGGGTTGGAATTGTGATCAGTAATACCAGTTTTCAGCACCGCTGGGGTGTTACCCAGATGTCCGCCCACGGATGGGCGGCGGTGTTGAATCTGGCGGGAATTCCCTACGATTGTCTTTTTCTATCCGATTTGCCGAAAAAAAATCTGAGCCGTTATAGTGCGCTGGTGATTGGTCAGTGCGGTTATGTAGAGGATGAGCTTTATGATAATTTAATACCAGCCTTGCAACCCTATCTGGATAATGGGGGAAGTTTGGTGGTGGATGGTCCTTTTGCAGTGAACAATGCGGACGCAAAAGAACGTGACCATACAGCTATGGACAATCTGCTGGGAATTGAAAATGCTGGATTTCACGGCGATTCTGAGTTCAGAATAAAAGTCTCGGGAATTGATCATTTTGCCACGCGCATGCTGGAGCAAAATCAGTATGTCACCCAGCATCTGGCGAACGGACTGAACATCCTGAAATTTGCCGAAGGCGGGCAGGAGTTGCTGGAAACCACGGATGAGGTGGATTCCTATCCCTTCCTGTCAGTAAAAGAGACCAGAAAAAACCGGATTGCGCTGGTCAGTGATTTCAGCACCTGGGCGGGGGCGCCTTCCTTTTTCCGAAATGCCCAGCCGCAGGTTTTTTATGCTAACCGTTTGTTTGATATCCTTCCGCGGGTGATTCAGTGGGCTGTATATGGCGATTTGAGAAGTGCGTTTCCCGTGCCGCAAGTCTCAAATGCCAACTTAACCGCCATCATCCGGCTGGATGCCGATGCCAGCGGAAATCTGGATGCTCAGATAAAAACCATCAATTACCTGGTGGACCTGGCAAAAGCCACCGGCGTGGTGCCTGTCTATGCCTGGGTATCAAGCGGTGCTGCAAAAGCCGGATGGCAGGACCTGGCACCGTTGGGAAAAATGATTGAAGACGTGGGCGGAGAAATCGGGACCCACAGCAAATTTCACCGCATCAACCGGGAAATGACCCCGGAACGCTGGGAAGTGGAACTGGACGAAGCCATCGAAGAAATTGAATTCAATATGAGCGATTACGGCTATGATATCGGAGACGTCAGGTTTTTCATCAATCCCGGCAACACCATTCACATGGATGATTATGATGAAGTCGCCCGGCGGTTCACTTTATACATGACCCACGGGTTTGAACAGGACATGCCGCTGGGGTTTGGCAATTTAACCTGGTATGCGGACGAAAATCCCAATTTTGTGGTGCTTGAGAATAATCCATCGCCGGACTATCAATGGTTTTATGATCCGAGCTGGAGTTACACCACCCAGCAAATCACTGCTTATGAAGAAGCGATCTTCGACCACATGTTCCAAAACATCAGCCGTGGTGTGATATTCAATGAAATGTGGCACGACTATTCGATTACCTCCCAGCCGCAATCCGGAAAAGAACGAATCATGAACGAAAACAATATCGCCATGTACGACGCCATACGGGCAAAATTTGCCACAAATGATATCTATGCTCCGCAGCCGGAAGACCTCGGCAACAAACTGCGCGCTATGGCGCAATGGAATTATGAGTGGAAATCTGGCAGCAGCAAAATTGAGTTCACCCTGGATCTCTCGGATGTCTTGCTGGATACCGTTTCGCACTTTACCGGCGGTATGGGAATCCGCATAAACAACACCCATGATTTTATCCGGCGGGTTACCATTAATGGAGCAGAACACCGGGCATTTACTGAACGGGTTGTTATTCTTCCCAATCTGAAAAAAGATAAAAACCGTATTGAGATTGAATTAGCGCCAACGCCATCCCAGGCTCCCAGGCTGACTTATATTTCCAAGCGAATGCCGTTCATCAAAGAGTCAAATAATGAGATAGAACTTAAAATCCTCACAAAAAGTAAAGGCCGTTTCAAATTCTATGCAGGGGAAGGCTATGCTTTACTGAATGCCGACTGGTTTGAATGGAACCGCAATGGGGATAATATTCTGGAAGGGTATGTGACCTCCGACCGAAATATGAAGCTGGTTAAAACCGGTGCCGGGAAGGTGAATATCAGGCGGGCGACATTGCCGATTACGCAGGTAGAAGCTTCTAAGGGCTCAGTTCATCTCAATCTGAAAAATAACGCAAATGCGGAACGGACTGTATGGTTCGGGATGCCTGAAGAACCGGAGAGTATTCTTGTGAACGGGAAGAAACTGACCTTTTCCAGAAATGGTGACGTCTATATGGTGACGATTCCGGAATTTGAAAGTCAAGCAGAGCTTATAATTGAACTATTAAAAGGGGATAAAAAATGAATCAATCGAAACCTTCGTTAAGTAAATTTATTGTCCTGGTTACAGCAGCGATCATGCTCTTCAGCGGACTGGTCTTCGCGCAGGAATGGGAGCCGCTGGCGGACTGGGGGCACTGGCGATTGGGGCAAAAATCCGATCTGGATTTCCTGCAAAAAAATAATATGACCATCACCTTTGGCAGCGGTGCGCCGAATTTCGAATATGTGACCCGCGCTGAATTCGACAAGGAAATGGAAGAAGCAAAAGCATTCAATCGCAGTTATCATGATAAAGGCTATATTGTGCTACGGTATCTCTCCAGTTCGTTAAACGGAAAGACCAAAACGAATACTGATATTCCTCAAAAAGATCAGATTGATTTTTTGGATTTTTATAACAGTCGCTGGAGTGAATTTACAGATTATATTGGTCCCAAGCCGCCGGAAGACCCCACCACCTGGATTACGGTGCGGGCGGACGGCACCTTCCCATACTACCGGTATGCCCCCTACGGCAAGGAAAAAACGGAGCGTTTCGAAACCTGGGGATGCCCCAATAATCCGTATTACGTGCGGATGATGGAAGGTCGAATCCGGGCGCAGGCGGAAACCGGCATTGATGGGTCTTATGTGGACTGGACTCACATAGCCGGGGAAACCTGTTACTGCGATTACACACGCAAGGCCTTTATCGATTATCTGACAGAAAGCCTGCCTGCTGAGGTGGCAAAGGAAAAATATGGCACGTCAGATTACGAAAATATCACGCTTCCCAAAGAGCGGGGAGATTATTTCTGGATGGAATGGATTACGTTTCGGGGACGCAGTGTGGCTGAATTCCATCGCCGGCTGCGGACGGTGGCGCGGAAATACAATCCCCATTTCATGATTTCCGGGAATGTGTTCGGCGGCTTCGGTTACGGGCCCGTCGCGTACGATGCGGCAGGCAATATGGAAATGCTGGGAGCGGAAGGCTACGATGATTTCATTTATTCGGAAATGCAGGAATTTCTGGATTCAGCGCCGCGCAGGGATTCGACGGGCACAAAGATCACCAACAGCCCGGCGCTTAAATTCCTGACCGCCGCCGCTCACAACAAGCCCATCATTGTGTACGCCACGGAAATTACTCCACCGATTTTTCCGAATTCCAGTGAGAAGGTGCTGAGCGCCATGGCTCAGATCAACATCGCAGAAGCGGAAGCCAATCACACCATATTCCGTGAAAAACGCCAGACACCACCCGGCGCCACCCGCTTCTACCAATTTCTTTCCGCAAATGAAAAGGATCTGGTGGACGCAAAATTGACGAGCAATATAGGGATCCTGGCCTCTTTGAACCAGTATCTGGCAGATGAACTCAGCTTCGCCTTTAGCGCCTCGCGGGTACTGGCGGATGAAGGGATTGCACACGTCATGCTGGTGGAAAACGACCTGCTTTCCGGCAAAATTAATGATATAGATCTGGTAATGATTCCCTATCTCCCACTGCTCAGTGTGGAGAAACAGCAGGCGTTGAAAAATTATGTGGAAAATGGCGGAGTTCTGTTAGTGCTGGGAGAAAGCGGAAGGAAAAATCAGTACAATGTTCCGAATGACCGTCTGGTATTAGCGGAGGTGCTCGGTGAAAAGGATTATCCTGAAAGTTATGTGGAGAAAACGGTTGGCAAAGGAAAGATCGCTTATATTCCGGTAACTATTCCGTCCGATCGATTCCTGGTGCAAGCGAAGGAAAAAGGGGAATTTACCACCTTTGGTCCCACAATGGCTGATGTTTTTTCTGATATCCCGGAAGCGTACACCAGAAACAACATGGATCCTGATCTCCGCAAAATCCTGAAAAAGGCCGGCGCCCGTATCCGGAAATTGATCCCGGAACAGATTTCCATGCTGACAAAAAAGACGCCGTATATCGAGATGACTACCATGACCAACGATGAAGAAAATCTGATGCTGGTTCACCTGGTCAATTATGACGTGACGCTGGACGGAACCATTACCCCGGCTCGGGACCTGCAGATTCAGTTAAGCCTACCGACAGGAAAAAAGGTTAAGAGCGTGAAGTTCAGTGGAACGCTTTCCGACCTGCAACCGCTGGATTTTGATGCCAAACAAAAAGCAGGAAAACAGGTGATCACTTCTGAACCGGACAAGGTGGAGGTTTATGGGCTGGCAGTCGTCCGGTTTGAATAAACTACCCGCTGCTGGTTGAGTGTAAAATTATGATAAAACATCGTTTGAATATTAAAAGAATTTTGAGACTCCTGCTTCTTTCCGGGCTGCTTATAATTTTTGCCTGTTCGAAGGAGGAGCCCACCGAACCGGAGGACAATGACAATAAAGTTGTTTTGGAGGAAATAGACGATGTGCTGCCCAATCCGTTTAAGGGATTTGCGCCATGGATTGGTGTGAATAATCCGGTCTATGACACCAAGCTGCAGCAGGCGACTTTTACCTGGAAAGAGCTGGAACCCCAGCAGGGACAATACAACTGGGCCCGGCTGGAGCAGAACTGGGGTAATGTGGCTGCAAATGGCAAGCGGGTAGGATTCCGCATAACGGCTGCGCTGCCGGGTGATCCAGGTCATTTTGATATTCCGCAGTGGCTGGCGGATCAGGGCATAGAAATGCGGGCTTATGAAATCGACGGGGCGCAGGGCTTGGCGCCGGACTGGGATGATCCCAAATTCCTGCAGGCCCATCACGATTTCATCATGGCGCTGGGGGCCCAATATGACAGTGATCCGCGGGTGGCCTGGATCGATATCGGTTCCTATGGATTCTGGGGCGAATGGCATGTCTGGCTGAACGATTCGCTGGCTGCCACCCAGGCGACTAAACAGGCTATTCTGGAGGATTATTTTGCGGCATTTCCCACCAAACAGAAGGTCATCGCTTTCGATGACGATTTTGCGACCAAATATGTCACGGATCACGGCGGCGGTATTCGCAATGATTGCCTGGGGACAGAGGACTCCAACAATTGGTACCTGGAAAGCCTGAATGCAATCGATCCCAATTTGAATGATCGGGTGTGGAAGACAGCCATCATCACCGGCGAATTCTGCGGTTCCGGTTACGGCGCCCAGCAGGGGACCACCACACGTTTCGAGCTGAATTACCAGTTTATTCAGCAGACCCACTGGTCTTTTATCGGCAGTGCCGGCGGCGCTGTTGTACCGCAAGACGAGGAACATCAAAAAAATCTGGACAAATTACATAAAAAATTGGGCTATCGCTTTGTGCTGAAAGAGGTGACGCATGCGGCATCTGTTTCCCAGGGAAAGGTTCTGGATCTGGCAATTACAGTGGAAAACAAAGGAGTAGCCCCGTTTTATTATAACTGGCCGCTGATGCTTTATTTGATTGACAAAGACGGCACTGCCACCCTGGAAAAGGAGCTGCCGGTGGATCTCATCACCTGGTTGCCGGGAGAGAAAATTGAAAATGTCACTGTTCAAATCCCGGCGAAATTGACCACCGGAGACTACGATGTCAAACTGGCGATTGAGGATCCGGACACCGGCAAGCCGGGGGTTATGCTTGCCAATACTCACCGGGATACGGAAGGACGTTATCTGATAAGCCGTGTTAAAATTAATTAGAGGAATTGTGAGATATGAAGAACTTTAAGATACAGAATGCCATAGTAATTATCTGTTTCCTTGTGGGGGTAAATGCGTTCGGGCAAACCTATCAGGAAGTCCCGGGCCGATTTCCCACCCGGAATATCGCGGAAGAGATTCGCGACCATCACAGCGGTCTGGCGGTATGGTGGACGGGGCACAACGGCTGGCTCATCAAATCCGGCGATACCCTGGTGAGCACTGACCTGGTACTGGAGACTGAAGAAGACCGGCTGTACGACCCGCCGGTTTCGGCGGCGGAAATTGCGGCGGATCTGGATATCGCTTTCATTACCCACGAACACGGCGATCATTTCTCGCGGGCCACTTCCCGAATTCTGCTGGAAAAATCCGACTGCATTTTCGTAATGCCGGAAACCTGCCTGGAAGCCGCCCGCGAACTGGGAATTCCGGAAATTCGTATTCGGATTGCCACGCCCAGGGATTCATTTAAAGTCAAAGGAGTCAAGGTAAAAGCGCTACGGGCGATTCACGGCAATCCCAAATTTGCCGTATTTTACAATGCCAATCTGCAGGACTGCGGTTATCTGATCACGCTGGGCGGAAAAGATTTTCTGCAGCCCGGCGATACGGTACTGCTGGAAGATCATCTTTTCCTCAAACATGTGGATGTGCTGTTTTTCTCCCCGACTGAACACAACATGCATATTCAGCAATCCGTTCTTTTGATTAACGAGCTGGCGCCGGATTACATTCTGCCCCAGCACCGCAACACCTTCCGGGTGACCGATCAGAACCGCTACTGGACTACCGCCTATGCCCACGAGGTTAAAATGTACCTCTCCAAACCGCTGCGGAAGAACCGCTATCATATTTTAAATCATGGGGAAAAACTGGAGATCCGTTAAAATGAATGTTCGAAAAATCATCTTTGCTTTAGGTATTCTGAGCATTTTTTCCGTGCTGATGGCCCAGGTGGATCCTTTCGTGAATATCATAAAAGGAGACGGGACTCCCAATGTGGTACTAGTTTCACCGCGGGAGACGGATGAGGTACTGGTAAATCCCGGAATGGGATTTACCACACACAACAGATTCAACGGAGAAGTGGCGGGTTATCCGGAGAGCTCCATTGCCTATTTCCGCTGGTACTGGGAGGAACTGGAGCCGCAGGAGGGACAGTTCAACTGGGACATGGTGGATTCGGTACTGGCCGGTGCCAGAGCCCACGGTCAGCGGCTGGCGACCCGAATCATGCCGGCCAACGGACGGGATGGTGTTCCGGAGTGGTACAAGGAACTGGGCGCGAAAGGCTATGAATACATTGCGGAAAGCACCCAGCACGCCGGAAAAACCACCACGAGCTGGATGCCGGACCATTCCGAACCGCTGTATGCGAAATATATGGGACGACTGGTACGGGAGTTTGCCAAACGCTATGACGGTCACCCGGATATCGACCATATCGATATCGGATCGTACGGCCACTGGGGGGAATGGCACCTCAGCTTTGTGGAAGAAAAACAATCCTATCCGTTTGAGATTAAAAAGATGATCATCGACTGGTACCTGGAAAATTTCAAGAAAACACCGCTGGTCATCGCTGAAGATGCCGAGGATGGACTGGAATATGCCGCTCAGAACGGTGTCGGCTGGCGGGCAGATTGCATGGGTGATTACGGGCCGCCAAATAACTGGAATCTGATGACCCGTTACTTAAAATTACCCGATATGTATCCCTCGGTGGGAGAGGCCTGGAAGACTACGCCGGTGGCATTCGAAACCTGCGGCACCATGGAATCCTGGCTGCGGGTCGGGCGCGACATTGAATACATTTACAGCGTGTGCCTGGAGCTGCACGCCTCGGTGCTGAACAACAAATCTACCCCAATTCCGCCCGAATGGTGGCCGGCGACTGAAAAGTTTCTGAAGCGCATGGGATACCGTCTGGTTCCGCGCCTGATCCGGCATGAGAAGTGGCTGTCTACCGGCGACACCCTGCATTTTGAGATGGAGCTGGACAACATCGGTGTGGCGCCGCCCTACCGGGCATATGTTCCGGTCGTCGAGCTGCGGAAAGCGGAGAGAGGGGCAAAAACGGTTCTGGCCTCCACTCAGGCGGAGTGGAATGTGAAAAAATGGCTGCCGGGGCGGCACCGGGAAAAGTTGAGTGTAATACTCCCTGGCGATGCAAAGCCGGGCCGCTACCTGGTGTACTTCTCCCTGCTCGATCCCATTGAGCACACGCCGGCTATTCAGCTGGCGGTTGAAGGAGGCGATGCGCAGAAATGGTATTCCTGGAGCGCGCTTACGGTTGCGGAATAATGGAAAACCCTAATTCCAATATTGTACAAAGAAAACACCTTTCAAGTGAAAAAATTACAGGGAGATAACTCATATCCGCACACTCACCCAGGAGGCGAAATGGATAGAAGAAATTTCTTAAAAACCGGCACGGCGTTAACGCTGATGTTAGGCCTTGGCGTTCGCGGGGGTCAGGCGTTTGTCCCGGCGCATAACTGGGAGAAATATGACTTCGGAGGCGGCCCGGCGGTAAAGGACCGGTTGTATCAGGGACCGTTCCCGCAGTATCCGCCGGAACAGGTCGTTCCGGGAAGTTATGTGGTGATGGCGACCACCCGCTCCAAAGAAATTGTACCGAATTACGGAATGGGTTTAATCGTTTACGTTTCCGGTGACATTGGCCCGCCGCAGATTCCCGGTGAGTCACTGGAAAAATCGCTGGAAGATCTGGTCAAACTGCCTTTTGTTCAAAAAATTTACATGCGGCCGGACTGGCGGGAAGTACAGAAGCATCCGGGCCGCCTGGATTTTCCCGATTACTGGAAGATCACCTTCGAACTGGCGGAAAAATATAATAAGCCGGTCGCTTTCCGGATCATGTTGGAGAATCCGGATGTCCCGTATCTGGGAGCACCGGAATATCTGATGGATAAAATTCCTTATGTGAAACTGAAGGGAGAATGGAAAACCCGGCCGGATTCGATAAGGGCCCGGAAAGAACACAAGATGCCTCGATATGACGATCCTGCCTATCAGGCGGCATTTGAAGAATTGAATATGCTGCTGGCTGAGAAGCTGAATGGCAATCCGCTGGTGGAATATATGGATACCTTTATGTACGGTTTCTGGGGCGAAGGACACACCTGGCCATTCGAGGGGAATCCTTTCCCGGACAATATCATTGCCGAGCAAACCTGGATAAAAATGTTTGAGATCCAGCAGAAATACTGGACGAAAACCCCGCTGGTAACCAATACCCAGCCGGACTTCAGCCATGTGGGAAATTCTGAATTATTGGACATGACCGTCCGTTCACATAACTGGATTCGTACCGATACCATTTATATCGAAAATACCCAGATTGAGGCTCTGAGCAACCGGCCGCCCTGGATTGCCGCCATCAGTGAGGTGGGGATTACGACTGGAGATCCGGGAGATTTGGATATTGATGAGGGCGTTACCCTGAACGAAAATATCATTTCACATGTGATGGATATGGGAGCCAATTACTGGTCGGTGTGGAACTGGCACAATATTTCCGCAAAAAATATTCTCGGTTACTATAAAAAATATCCGGATGCGATCGATGAACTTGCCAGGACAATCGGTTACCGGGTTCGTCCCTCCTGGATCTGGTATTTTGAAAAGGATGATCATCCGGGCCTGATTATCGGATTCACCAACGATGGTATTGCCGCGGTTCCGGGAATTTTGCATGTGACGGTATTCAGTGACGATGGAAAAGTGAAAGTGAGCGGCAGTCTGGATGCCGGATATCCCCATCCCCGAGGGGTAAGGCAGGCGATGTTTATTCTACCGAAAGGAACCGAGTGGAAAGGCCTGAAAGTGAAAGGTGAATTGATTGTAAAGGATGCACAGCATCCCATCAGATGGGCCTGCCGACAGAAATTAAATCAGGACGGCTCCCTGACGCTGCGGCCGACCAAAGGCGTCTGAGAGCTTTCGGCATAATTTAAAACCGGTAACATGTACCGTTGAAAACAGGAATTTTTGTTATGAAATCCAATTTTTTCTTTTATCCAAAATTGGTGCTGTTTCTGCTTTTTTGTTTTCTCCTGCTTCCACTGAAAAATGGATGCAGTCAGGACTGGCAGAGCCTGGGTGAGTGGAAAAATAAATAACCTGCGATGTTCTAATATGTTTGGTTTGAATATAAAAACAGAGTTTAGTCTCGACAGGAAAAACTCATGACATATAAAATCAGGAGGTTAAGATTGTGAGCAATAACATTAACCGAAGACATTTTATAAAAGCCGGTGCGGTGACCGGATTAGCGGTAACTTTCGCGCCCAATATTTTGCTGGGTAAAAAGGACGATAGAAAGGTGCGGATCGGTTTTATCGGGGTGGGGAGCCAGGGAACAAATCTGCTGAAGGTCTGCCTGGGAATGGAAGATGTGGAAGTGCCGGCGATTTGTGATATCGATCCGGAACATTTAGCCCGGGCTCAGCGTCTGGTGGAAAAATCGGGAAGGAAAAAACCCGAAGGCTATTCCAAAAGCGAAACGGATTACAAAAATATGGTGGTTCGGGATGACCTGGACGGCGTTATCATTGCGACGCCATGGGTGTGGCATACCCCGATGTCAGTGGATACCATGCGCGCTGGCAAATACTGTGCACCAGAGGTCTGGGGCGCCTCTTCGGTGGATGAAGTCTGGCAGCTCGTCCGGGCTTCGGAAGAATCGGGCATGCCCTGCATGATGCTGGAGAACCATTGCTACGACCGGGACAGCATGGCGATTCTCAACATGGTCCGGAAGGGACTGTTTGGGGAACTGATCCACTGTCAGTGCGGATACCAGCATGATGTCCGGTATGTTAAATTCGGGCCGACCGGAGAACTGCGGTGGAGAGGGCATCATTCCGTTAAGCGAAACGGGGATCTCTATCCGACCCATGGCGTGGGTCCCATCGCGAATTGTCTGGATATTGACAGGGGCAACCGCTTCTTAACCATGACCTCCACCGCCACAAAATCGCGCGGAATTAAAGATTATATCGCCCGAAAATTCAGTCCCGACCATCCGAATGCAAATCGGGAATATGCGCTGGGAGATATTGTAACCTCCGTGATTAAATGTGCGAACGGCGAGACCATTGTCATTAATCATGATACCAATCTGCCGCGGCCGTATTCAAATATGTACCGGGTGCAGGGAACTCGCGGACTCTGGATGGAAGATAATATGTCCATTTACCTGGAGGGGATAAGCCCGGAAGAAACCTGGGAACCCTTTGAACCCTACATGAAAAAGTATGAACACCCCTTATGGAAAAAGTTTTTATCCGAGGATATTAAAGCGGGGCACGGCGGTGCGGATTATCTGAAGACCCGCGCTTTTGTGGAATGTGTAAAACGGCAGATTCCCACACCGATTGATGTGTATGATACCGCTTCCTGGATTGTAATTTCTCCCCTGTCGGAACACTCCATAGCCCGGGGCAGTGAACCAGTCGAATTTCCGGACTTTACCAAGGGAAAATGGATGCGCAAAGAACCCATTTTCGGGCTGACTGATGAATATTAGAAAATTTTCGAAGGCTGTTTTAGCCGGATGTTTAGCGCTCATCGTGATATCCGGCATGCTCTATGGTGAAGATGGACCGGAAAAAGTTGAGCTAAATTTCAGTATTCATCAGGAAAGAGATGTTTATGACAGGAGCGATTACGGGGAGCCGCCTCAATTTGCCATCTGGCTGGAAAATCCGCAGACTGGAGAGGTAGAAACCGTTATTGTCACACATCGGACCGGGACGGGAGAGTTTGCCGGAAAAGTAGAATGTCCGGTTTCGCTGCCGGTCTGGATAGGCGTTTTTCGTAACGAAACAGGCAGGGATGATTTCCCGCGCCCCTGGAAACCGTTTTATGAAAGTGTCACCGGAGCAACGCCGAAGGTTGAAAATTTTAATATAACGGTTGAACTGGAATCCGGTCAAACCTGGATCTACTACATTGAAATGAATGTTGCCGGAGATTACAACCTGCACTTCCCCGCGTTTTCTTCCGATAATCGCCCGGATAAACACGGCAATGGGCAGCCCTCTCTTATTTACAAGGGAACGATTCTCACCGAAAGAGGGGAACGCTCAGTCCCGAAAGTCATCGGCAGAACTGATCAGTACTATTTCACGACCGAGATTAATTCGGATTTGAAGAATATGAAGAGTGCAAAACAGGTCTTTTCCGACATTGTTGTGCAGTGTGAATAAGGGGGAAGAGATGCGCTGTTGGAAATATAATATGGGGGAAGGCTACATCCTTCCAAATGATTGCAAAACTTTTTCACAGGGGGAAATAATGAAAAAGAAACTAAGACAGTGCTTGATATTTTTACTATCAGTATTCTTCTTTCTCTCATTGAATATAAATTCCGCTTTGTCCCAAGCAGATGTGTCCAGTGAAACGCAGAAACTGGGACCATGGGACTGGGGTCACATACGAATTGTGAGATCCCATGACAACTTCGAACTGCTGAACCGGCTGCATGCAACGGTAAATCAGACTGGCGGTCCGATTATATTTCCAAAGGACAGTGAGAGCGGTGAGTATATCACCGATATGTCTGAATTCAAACGCATGCTGCAACAATCCAGGAAACGGGTGGAAAAATTCCACCGGGAGGGAATGTATGTTATTGCCTATACCACCATGGCGCTGGGCGGCAGCAGTGAAACGTTTGAAGATATTCCAAAACCGGAAGAGTTAAACCTGAATGACGCCTATCAGGCGCCGGGTTTATGGAATGCTTACCAGGAATATTTCGGTCCCAGGCCGCCCGAGGGGCCGGATAAATGGCCGCGCTACACCCATGACGGAAAATATTCATACTATCGTTTCCGGCATCCCAATGCCCCGCGCACCGGCGGCAGATTTGAAATGTTCGGCTGCCAGGATAATCCCTCCTATGTCCAGTATATGGAAGGGGTTCTGAAACTCATTGCAGCGGGGGGATTTGACGGCGCCTATATCGACTGGACGAAAGTTCACGGCGGCACCTGCTACTGCCCCCATTCAAAAGAGGCATTCCGAACCTATCTGCGCGAAAACGTATCTTCTCAATATTTGAAAAAACGATACGGAATAACCGATATCACTACCATCGAACCGCCGGTCGACAATACCATGGTGCTTTGGCGGGAATGGCTGCAGTTCAGGAGCTGGTCATTAACCGAATTTCAGCGGCAGGTGCGTGCGGCCGCCCGAACAGTTAATCCGGATTTTCGAATTTCGGGAAATATCAACGGGGGCGCATACGGAAATATGGCCTACACCAATGGCGATGATATGGAAATGATGGGCACCGTCATGGATTTTTTCTATTCGGAGATTCAGCACGGTTTGCAGTCAGTGCCCCGCACAGAAATGGGAACCAAGATCAGTAATTCCGGGCCGTTGAAATTCCTGGCCGCCTCTGCCATGCAGAAACCGGTGTGGATGTACTGCATTCAGCCATCGACGCCTAAACCCATACCCAATGAAGATGCCCTGTTCAATCTGATAAAGCTTAATATCGGAGAAGCCTTTGCCAATCACAATACGTTCAGCGTGGTGAGAGAAACATTCGGTGAGCCGATCTCGCCCAGGGTTCACAGCGGGGCGGAGCAGATATATGCTTTCTTTGAGAAAAACGAAGAAAATCTGATCGGCGCAAAACTGGCTGCCAATGTGGCTGTATTCTGTTCGATCGACCAGTTTTACAGCGATGAATTCAGCTACTTCAATCCCGCTTCCCGGATGCTTGCCGATAACGGCATTGCCCATGTCATGACTGTGGAACGGGATTTCAGCCGGGAGGAGCTGGCAAAGTATGATGTACTGGTGCTTCCCTACGTGCCGCTCATGAGCGATCGCGAAGTTAAAATCATTGAAAATTATGTCCGGAATGGCGGCGGATTGGTGGTTCTTGGTCTTTCTTCCTTCAAAGATGAATACGGTCTGCGCCGGGAAAATCTTGGTCTGGCCGGACTGCTGGGATTCGATTTACAGAACACACCGGTTGAAATTACCAGGAGTGACGTGGGGGAAGGCCGGGTGGTATTCGTCCCGTTTAATCCTTTGCCCGTGGGAAAAGGCGGAACCGGAGACACCCCATTACCCGATGATCACATGATGTACGGTCAGGGAAAATTTCCGGATCGCATAAAACCCGCTTTTGAGGCCATTCCCGCTGCGGTGGAATGGACGGCGCAGGGGAATTTATCCGGAAAGATGTCCGCACCTTCCACTGTTGAATTTACAACTATGGATCAGCCCGGGAAAAATCTGCAGTTGGTTCATCTGGTGAATTACAACGTAAATCTGGACGGAGAAGTCACCCCGGCGGAAGATGTGAAAGTGTCGCTTCGGGTGCCGGAAGGGAAGAAAGTTAAACGGGTGACGGCGGGATCGCCTCTGTCGGATACCGCAGAAATTTCATTCAGGTTCGGGGATCCTTTTATCGAAATTGATATTCCGTCATTCGAGGTGTATAGCCTGGTAACCGTCTATTATGAATAAGCGGATGCTGAAATTTTAAAATATGAGTGTTAAAACCGGCCGGATGGTTATCCGTGTAATAGAGATTCCGGTGCAGTTGATGAATCAGATGATAAAGAAAGGCACGAACATGAAAAGGTTTTTAGAAACAGCTATGGTACTGACTGCCTGTATTACCCTTTTAGCGCAGGCGAATGGGCAATCCTACGATCTGAAGCTTCTCGACTGGCAGCCTAAAAGCCAGATGATCGTAAAAGAAACAAAAATACTCAAGCCCAAATTTCCGGTGATAGATATCCACAATCACCTGGGACGGCTTGAGAATACGGAGAAGTATCTGGAAGAAATGGATAAGGCAGGGGTGTGGAAGTGTGTGAGTCTGGATGCCAATTCCAAGGATGATTTTTACAAAGAGCATATAAAGCGCTCACACGCTGTCTCCGAAGAACGGTTCCTGCTCTTTTTCCGCCCGGACTTCAGCAATATCGATGATCCCGATTTCGGCCGGAAAGAAGCGGAACGGTTGGAAGAAGCGGTAAAAATGGGCTGCCGCGGTCTGAAAATTGCCAAATCGCTGGGACTCGGTTACCGCGATAAAAGCGGGAAACTGGTACGGGTGGATGATCCACGCATCGATCCCATCTGGGAAAAGTGTGCGGAGCTGGGCATTCCGGTGATGATTCATGTCTCCGATCCCAAGGCGTTTTTTACGCCCATGGATAAATACAATGAACGCTACGATGAGCTGGCGGGACATGAGGACTGGCTGTTTACCGGCAATGATTATCCCACCAAAGAGGAAATACTTGCCCAACGGAACCGGGTATTTGCCAGGCATCCCAATACGATTTTTATCGGGGCGCACATGGGAACCCTGCCCGAAGAGCTGCACCGGGTTTCCATGTGGCTGGATGTCTATCCCAATTTTTATGTAGATATCAATGCGCGCATCAGCGAGCTGGGCCGCCAGCCTTATACCGCCCGGCGGTTTTTTATTAAATATCAGGACCGGGTGTTATTCGGCACGGACACGCCCTGTAACGCGGAGTCCTACCGGGTGTATTACCGCTTTCTGGAAACCGATGATGAATATTTTGATCCTACCCCGGCGCATAAACAGCAGGGGCGCTGGATGATTTACGGGGTGCATCTGCCGGACGAAGTGCTGGAGAAAATATATAATAAAAATGCCCTCAAAATTTTGAGTTTGTTCAAAGGCGCTGAATAATCACATGATATCTGTTGAATACAGTAAGGAGTGAAATATGAAAATGATAAACAAGCATGCTGCGGCAGTGACAGTCATACTGAGTGTGCTGACTTTTACAATGTTCGGCTATGCGCAGGAGAAATCAAATTATTCTGATATTCCCAGAATCGATGTACATACCCATATCGGGGGTAATGCGGATGGGGTAGCCAACTTTCTGGAAATGCGTAAAATCCTGCAGCGGGATTACCATGCGGATCTGGCCATGTGGATCGATCTCGGCAGCAGCGAGAATCCGATTCCCGATCTGGAAAAATCTTTGGAAGTGAGCAAGGGCCGGGTGCTTACCTGCATATCGGATTATTCGGCGCACGACGGGCTTGATAATCCGCCGAAAGACCTACATAAATGGCTGGAAAAAGGCTATGCGGGATATAAGATCTGGGCCGGTCCGTATTATCGGAAACTCAAGGAAGGACAGGAGGGATTCCGCTATATTGATAACCTGGTACATGAACCGACGTTTGCGGAGATGGAAAGGATCGGCATGGTTGCCGCTTCGATCCATATTGCCGATCCCAACGGTCCCTATGGGAACCGCTCAAAATGGCTGGCCGATCCGGTTGAATACTGGCGGGAAATTACCGCCTGGCGGCGGGTGCTGGAGCGCCATCCCGATCTGGTGGCGGTTACGGCCCATGGCGATTGGCTGGTTTGCCAGGATGCGCAGCTCGACTATCTGCGGAATATGCTGGCGACTTTCCCCAACCTGAATATTGATCTTGCTGCGACATTTCAGTATTACCACTTGGTTGACCGTGAAAATCTGCGGGCTTTTATGATTGAATGGGCCGACAGAATTCTTTATGCGACCGATATCGGGTCTTTTGAGAATCCGGAAGAAGCCAAAGCGAGATCTGAACAGTATAACCGGACTTTCAGGATTCTGGAAACCGATGAAATGGTGGAGGGCGGTTTCTTCGGTATGAATGAAACGCGGGGTCTGGCCTTACCGCTGGAGGTTCTGGAAAAAATTTATTATAAAAATGCAGCCAGAATTTATCCCCATTTAAGTGAACAGCTTAAAGAACTGGGATATAATATTCAATAAAGCCTGAACAGGCGCCACTGGCAAACTGTTTTCCGGCGGGGAATGCGGCTTCCTGCCCTGACCGGAGGACGGATTGCGCAGGTCCGCAAGCGATGATTCGGGCAGCATTTGCCGGTTGTGATCGTTGACAACCAGCGATAATCAAATTTATTATTTTGGGGAAAAACAATTTTATATAATTTATGTTTAGATATTTTTCCTTAATAATAATACCTAAATAAAACGAAAACTTTAATTAAGTTGGAGATCGGATTATGAAAAAAGCATTGAGAGTGAATACAGTCATGTCAATCGGTTGCCTGCTGTTGATAGGCTTGCTGTTTGCCGCATTTGCGGGAAAGGCTTCCGGAAACGAAAATGTATTGAATGGTGCGGATGAGAAAGGAGCAGCCCCGCTGGTGCTACAGGATCTTAACTATGCTGAGAACCCTGTTGATATTCCGAATCCGGACAGGGGCTTTTACAGAGCCCAGGAATATGTAGTTCCGGTCGACGGTGATAAAACTCCGGATTTTCCTGACCTGGGAGCCGTTGTCAGCGGCACCACGGTCTTTGTTAATGCCCGCATCGTTTATATGTCGTTTGACCTGAGGAACTTCTCCTCGAATGCCCCACTCAACGGACTGCCCATAGGGCCCTGGAGTGATGAAGGCGACAGTCCGCCGGATTATGGCACAACTCAACCTTTAACACCCGCTGCAATTGAATATATAAGGGCAGCACTTCAACGAGTTAGAGAAAGCAAAGCTGTTGCCATTGTGAAATTCAGTTATGACGGCCGGGGTTTTACTTATAATAATCGCGGAGGATATAACCAATTCATTCATGATTGCGAACCGGGGGCGCCGAAAGGCCGGGTTTGGTATGAATCGGGAGTTGTTAATGAATCTGGTCTGTGCGGCATACCCGGCCATGAGGAAAAAAACTGGGTGCAATATCATCTCTGGCAGCTTGGAAATATTTTCAGCGAATTCGAAGACTGCATAATGGCTGTCAAGGGGGGTATCTTCGGCCCATGGGGCGAAATGCACTCGTCATCATATGCCGGAACCGCGAAAGGGTATCACTGGCTGTTGGAAGCGCTGCTGGACTATGTTCCCGAGTCGCGGTCAATTTTAGTGCATGCGGGCGGAGTCATGGCATGGCATAACGTCGAGTACGGCACTGATTACAGCTTTACCAATTTAATGCCGGCCCCGGATCGTGGAACAGAGGCGCAACGGTTTGGTATGTTCAACGATAGTTATTCGGCGGGTGGGAACGACTATACTGACAATGGCTCGCTTTCTGAAGGGTTCAGATTAATCGGAGGCGATTATGATCGTAACGCGGCTTTAACCTGGATGAGAAATCAAAATAACTTCTATGGCGGCGAATCAGTTGGGCCCGGGTCTGACGATAATATTTATCCCAGATTTCGCAACGTTCTGTATGAAGCCGCGTATGCTCAAACAACGCATCTGAATACAAGCTGGAACTGGCGCACGTATAAACTCTGGGGTGATTTTGTCTACACTGAAGAAAATGTCACCGCACCGTTTACCCCTCCGCACGATGGAGTGACTCGAACGGCCATCTTTGACCCGGTATATGACGGCAGAAACGGGATGGAATATATGCGTGACAGACTGGGCTACCGGCTGGTGCTACGGGAGGCCAGGGCAAGTGAACGGGTAAAGCAGGATGGGACCCTGTGGTTTGAAGGGAAGATCCAGAACGTCGGTTTTGGTCATATAGTCAACAGGAAAAATGTGTCGCTGATTCTGAAATCCAAAGACGGGTGTAACACATACACGGTACTTACGGACCTTGACGCACGGGATTGGCGGCCTGATCTGGACAGCAGGGCGGAGAATACCGATGCATGGCGGGATTTGAACTTCTCAACTGATATGGGGGCACTGGGTGAGGTTCCTCCCGGTGAATATGATATGTACCTGAAGATCAATGATCCGAAAGAGACCAGCACTGACAGACGCTGTATACGGTTTGCGAATTACGATATATGGAGTACCTCCCTTGCTGCAAACCTGATCGGTTCGACGACAGTTGTCCCATAGATGTACATCGGCCAAAGAGCGAACAGTAACTATACTAAGTTGGAGATCAGGTTATGAAGAAAGCATTGAGAGTGAATATAGGCATGTCAATCGGTTGCCTGTTGTTGACAGGCTTGCTGTGTGCCGCATTTGCGGGGGAGGCTTCCGGAAACGAAAATGTATTGGATGGTGCGGATAAGAAAGAAACAGCCCAGCTGGTGTTACAGGATCTTAACTATACGGAGAACCCTGTTGATATTCCGAATCCCGACAGAGGCTTTGAACGAGGCAATGACGACGCAGCCGGCCTGGGAGCCTTTATCCCTGATAAACCGGGAGGTTCAAACTATTGGGGGTATATGACAGTTCCGGCAAGCCCCAATACAATTTTAGGCCAGCCCTTTGAGATGGCGTACG